>JBGUVZ010000404.1:0-7845 GCA_045220685.1 Oscillospiraceae bacterium
GTGAATTCCATGTAGAGGAAAGCAAAACAGGATATCGAAAAAACGATGAAGATCTTCATACACGGACCGCGAAATTCTGATGAAAAAGCATTTTCAATCAGCTGCAGACTTGCACTGCCCTGATTAGGGAGAAGTCTGTATGCCTTCAGAGTGAAAGCAGGTTTTAACAGTAAAAGCGCGATCATTTCCGGAATGAAATGAAGCATGAATATATACAGAAACCGTCCGCGGGTTATGTTTTTTCTTTTTACCGGAAGAATTCCGTAGAGTTTATGAAACTCAGATTTTTCAGCAACGCTTGTAAGCGGAAGTATAAAGCATATGGACGTAAGGATCAGAGCGGCTGCACAGCCCGGACCGAAAAGAAATGCTCCTGATACAGAGAGTGCGGCAAGGAAAAATGCCGGAAAATATCCGGTATCTGCAGCGGTTAAGAAATCAAACCGCATGATTTTCAGCATGTCTTTCATTCTTATCCTCCTTTGCAATGTACACCAGGATGTCATCGAGGTTTGCCTTTTCATATTCCAGTGACTCCGGAAGTCCTGCCAGATCGTCCGTTTTTATAAGTGCTTCGAATCCGTTCCTGTAGGCATGGAAGCCGATAAGTTTTTCTTTCACTCCTTCCGGAATGTCTTCTTCGGCACCTTTTAAAACTGCATAGCTTTCCGCAAGAGTATTGAGTTCGCCGGTAAACCATACCTTTCCGTTATGGAGAATGGTTACGAAGTCGGCTATTCTTTCAACGTCTGCAGTGATATGTGTGGAGAACAGCACACCGCGGTTTTCGTCTTCGATGTATTCCGAAAGAATGTCAAGCAGTTCGTCGCGTGCTACCGGATCAAGTCCGCTTGTAGGTTCGTCAAGTATGATAAGTTCAGCTTTGTGGGAGAGGGCAACGGCTATCATCAGTTTCATCTTCATGCCCTTTGAAAACTCGCCGACCTTCTTGTTGTCCGGAAGTTCAAAGTTTTTAAGTCTTCTAAAGAACTCATCGGTCTGCCAGTCATTGTAAAACGGTTTTAACTGCTTTTCTATCTGTTTTGCAGTCAGATGTTCCGCAAGATAAAGACTGTCGAAAACAACGCCGGTACGCTGCTTTATGCTGATAGTGTCATTTACGCTGTCGAGTCCGAAGACAGATATCTTTCCGCTGTCGGTCTTGGCCATATTGAGTATCGAGCGGATAGTAGTGGTTTTGCCTGATCCGTTCTGACCGACAAATCCCATTATGTAGCCCTTCGGAAGGGAAAAGCTTACGTCTTTGAGAGCAAAATCCCCGTATGATTTGTTAAGACCACTGATTTCAAGAATGTTTTCCATTGTCATCCCTCCATAAATTTCTTAAGTGCCTCGACGATCTCCTCGTCAGTAAGTCCGGCATTTCTGCCGCTTGTTACAGCTTTTTCAAGACCTTCCTCCATTTCAAAAAGCATACGCTCCTTAAGGAGTTCGTTGTTTCTCGGAGAAACGAAATATCCCTTGCCGGCCACCGAGATGATGAAGCCTTCATCGGCAAGATCGTTGTAGGCTCTTGTTGTTGTAATTACGCTTATCTTCAGATCCCGGGCAAGCTGACGGATGGAAGGAAGCTGTTCGTCTTCCTTTATAGTCCCGTCAAGTATCTGTGATTTCATCTGCTCCTCGATCTGTTCATAGATAGGCAGTTCTGATTTGTTTTTTATAATTATTTTCATGAAAATCTCCTTTGACATACTGTGTATATCGGTATATATACAGTATAATCATTAATAACAGTTTTGTCAATAGATTTTAAATAAAAAATCCGGACAGAAATTTTTCCGTCCGGATTAAAATCATTATGATTCCTTCGATAATTCCTTCATAAACTCCTGCATTTTGCTTTCAAAGAATTCAGCAGGGAAGAGAGCTATTCCAACTTCGTCGGTGGCAACGATAAGGCGGTCGCCGCCTTTCAGGCCGAATTTGTCGCGTGCCGGCTTCGGGATAACTATCTGTCCGCGGTCGCCTAATGTGACGGTTCCCCACAGATTCTTTCCCTGGGGTGCAGGCGGTAGTGTACCGATACCGTTCAGCGACTCGGTTTTCATCAGACCGTCTATTGTAACACCGTAAACCTCAGCAAGCTGTGACGCCTTTTCAATATCCGGCACAGTCGCTCCGCTTTCCCATTTTGCATAGGCCTGACGGGAAATACCTATCTTTTCTGCAATCTGTTCCTGTGAGTATCCGTTCATTTTTCTGAGCATGATAAGATTATCCTTAAGCATTAAGCACACCTCTCATTATAGATCTATTTTTTCAAATGTTCTGCATGATTTTTTATATGATAAAAACGTAAGCAGTGTAAAGATAACAGCTCCGCCGCAAAGGAGTGCTATCTGAAGACCGATGTTGTCGAATCCGAAGGCATTTACAGCTTCGCATCCAGGAATATGATGAAGAGTCTCAGCGACTCCTATTGTCAGGAAGGCAGCGATAATATATGTTACGAACGGGGAGAACTTATAGGCTGTTTTAAAGAATCCGCCTATGAACACCGTATTGAACAGACCGAAGATCACAAGTGCCATTCCGAGAAAGAACGGATTTGCATTCATCAGAGCGTTCTTATGATAAACCTCCGAACCGGAAAGAACGGTCATGCGGATAAGTGTAAACACTGTCATAAGAAGAAAACCTGCAAGTTCGATCATGACTGAGAACATGAATTTTCCTTTTACCACGTCACTCTTGGCAACAGGAAGCAGGGCAGAATACACGATGTCATTTGCCTCACGGGCACTCTGAAAGCTCTGGAAAATACCGAGGGTGATGAAGAACGCACCGCAGAGCACCGGATATCCCGGAATCAGTGTCATTGCGGCAGCTGCGAGAAAAATATACGATAAAACGGATGCGCTTAAAAACATCTCTTTTCTTAACATTGCATTCATGATCTCATCTCCTTTTCCAGTCTTAAGAATATTTCTTCCAGTGATTCGTTTTCTTTGCCGAAGTCCTTTATGAAATCATTTTTTGCACATTCAGCTCTGATCTCACCGTGGCTGATATATACGATATTGTCAGCGCATTTTTCCAAGTCAGATGTGATGTGAGTTGAAAACAGGATAGTAACGCCGTTTTCCTTCAGCGTCATAAACAGATCCATAAGTTCATCACGTGAAAACGGATCGAGGCCGCTTGTCGGTTCATCAAGGATCAGCACTTCAGCGCCGTGGGACAGTGCGATAAGAAGATTGCACTTTACCTTCATGCCCTCGGAAAGTTCCATCGGTTTCTTGTTTTCATCCAGCGCGAAAAGCTGCATATATTTACGGCAGGCTTCTTCGTCCCAGTTTTTATAGAACCGCTTTGTGGTATCGATTATCTGACGAAGAGTCTTTCTCGGATACCAGCTTACAGTACCCGTCGAGTAACCGATACGCTGCTTTATCTCAGTTTCGTTTCCTGCAAGCGGCTTTCCGAAATAGCATATCTCACCGCTGTCGGTATGAACAAGGTTAAGCATGGATTTGATAACAGTAGTTTTACCTGCACCGTTACGACCGATAAATCCGGTTATCTTTCCGCTTTCAAGTGAGAAAGATACGTTATTAAGCTTAAAAGCCGGATAGGTCTTGCACACATTTTTCAGTTCCGCAATTTTCATAGAATCCTCTCCTTTGTACGATAAGTCTGAACAATGTGACTTATCTGATTTCTATGAATATTGTAACATGCAGTTGCGTCACTTTCAACCAACCGTAGTGTACAGAAACTGTTAATTTAAGTTGCGTGAGCTGTTTTGCAATTATAGAAATAGTGAACGCAAACTGTCTTTTACGTTCACTATTGTTGTTTTATCAGTCTTCGCCTGTCTCGGCGATCTTCTTTGCGTTCTGTTCGTTGATCTCAGGGAAGAAGGAGAGAACAGGTTCTTCCTTTATGCCTTTGATGCGGCGGTTTACGTAGTTCTTTGTGATCTTTCTTACAAGCGGAGCAAGGGAGATAACACCGATAAGGTTCGGGATCATCATCATGCCGTTGAAGGTATCTGAGATATCCCATGCAAGACTTGAAGTGAGTACTGCACCGGAGATTATCATAAGAACAAAGATGACCTTGTAGATTTTTACTGCTTTCTGGCTTTTTGCACCGGCGAGATATTCAATGGCTTTTGAGCCGTAGTGTGACCAGCCGAGAACTGTTGTGAATGAGAAGAGAAGTATTGCTATCGCGATGAAGTAACGACCTATTTCAAAATTACCGATATGGAATACCGTGTTGAATGCTTCTGCAACAAGAGTTGAGTCGCTGTCTGTTACTGCGATACCGGTTGAAAGATCGATAACACCTGATGTGAGGATTGTGAGTGCAGTCATTGTACATACTACTATTGTGTCAGCAAACACTTCGAAGATTCCCCAGAGTCCCTGCTTTACAGGTTCAACAACGTTTGAATTGGAGTGTACCATAACTGATGAACCAAGACCTGCTTCATTTGAGAATACGCCTCGCTTGCATCCCATGGTGATGACCTGTTTCAATGCAACACCGCCTGCGGCGCCCCATGCAGCCTTTGGTGTGAATGCGCTTCCGAATATTGCTGCGAAAGCACCGCCTATATGTGTAAAGTTCTTGAGGATTATTACCAGTGAACCGAGAATGAATGCCACTACCATGAAAGGAACGACCTTTTCGGCAACTACAGCGATTCTCTGAAGACCACCGATAACGATGATGCCTACAAGTATCATAAGGATGATACCGAAAATGAGCATGTAAAGTGTAACTGATGATCCGTTTGCAGATGTATAGAGAATATGCTCTGAAAGCGGTTTGATATCAAATGCTGATGTGAAGTTTACGACGATCTTGTTGATTTGTCCCATGTTGCCGATACCGAAAGATGCAAGTACAGCACATACAGCGAATATAACTGCAAGTACTCTTCCGACACCTTTCATACCATTGTATCCGCCGAGACCGTCTTCGAGATAGTACATGGCACCGCCGGACCATTCCCCTTCCTTGTTCTTGCGGCGGAAGTAGATGCCGAGAACATTTTCCGAGAAGTTTGTCATCATTCCGAAGAATGCAGCAATCCACATCCAGAATACAGCTCCCGGACCGCCGGACATTATTGCAGCCGCAACACCGGCAATGTTGCCAACACCGACTGTTGCGGCAAGTGCGGTACACAGAGCCTGAAACTGTGAGATAGATGCCTTTTCACCTGTGTGACCTTTTACTTTCGAGTCAAAAATGCTTCCGACAGTTTTCTTCATCCAGTGACCAATATGAGTTACCTGGAAGAACCCCGTCAGTGTCGTCATTATCACTCCAACGGCGATAAGCAGCCAGACACCTATTTTCGTCCATACGACAGTATTTATACTGTCGTTTACAGATGTCAGGTTTTCAATGAAATTTTCCAAAAAAATCTCTCCTTAAATTGAAATAGTATTGATGCAGTACCTTTCCGTATGGTACTGCGTGACGGGGAAGCGTTAGTGTTTTATTCACACAGTATTTCCCGGAAAAATAAAGGATATGGATGTCACTCCATATCCTCATTAAAACATTTATGATCTTCTGCAGTTTATCTGACTGTTTCAAGACGGATAGTATTTGAATTACCGGATTTGCCGTTTGTCTGACCGCCTGTCAGGATAACATTGTCGCCCTTTGTAAGCCCGAATATCTGTGTGGCTTTCTGCATTGCGTGATAGAACATTACGTCAACGGAGTTGAATTCCTCACTCAATACAGGAGTTACGCCCCAGCTTAAGTTAAGCTTTCTCCAGGCCTTGACCGATGTTGTCATACCGATTATATCTACCGGTGGTCTGAAACGGCTTACCATACGAACTGTCATACCTGAAAGGGAACTGATGACGATGCCTCTAGCCTTTGTGTCGATTGCCATCGCACATGTGGCATGTGAAAGTGCGTCGGTATTGTTCTTTATTACGTATTCAGTAGTGCTGAAACGCTTTGTATAGTCAATGTTCTGTTCAGTGCGTTCTGATATCTCAGCCATGTTTCTAACTGCGGCTACCGGGAATTTACCGGAAGCAGTTTCGCCTGAAAGCATTACTGCTGATGATCCGTCATATACGGCGTTTGCTACGTCTGAGATCTCAGCACGGGTAGGACGCGGATTTGTGATCATCGATTCGAGCATTTCAGTTGCTGTGATAACTCGTTTTCCGAGAAGTCTGCACTTCTTGATGAGATATTTCTGAATTGCAGGTACTTCCACAAAAGGTATTTCAACGCCGAGATCGCCTCGTGCTACCATGATGCCGTCTGCAATCTCACAGATCTCATCTATATTGTCAACACCGGAACGGTTTTCTATCTTGGCGATAATATCAATGCCTGATCCGCCGTTTTCATTTAGGAAAGAACGTACAGCCTCGATGTCACGCTTGTTTGATACAAATGATGCTGCAATGTAGTCAACGTCGTTCTTTATTCCGAAGAGAATGTCCGCCTTGTCCTGTTCGCTGAGGTAGTCACCGCGGAGGACGTGGTTAGGGAAGTTCATGCTCTTTCTGTCGGAAAGGTCACCGCCGTTTATTACGTCGCAGATAATGTTGTTTCCGTCGATGCTTTTTACTCTGAATGAAAGGAGACCGTTGTTTACGAGAATCGTGTCGCCGATATTTACTTCAGAAGCAAGATCCTTGTAGGTAACGGAAACATGATCGTGGTTTCCTTCACAGTCATCGCATGTGAATGTGAAAGTCTCACCGTCTTCAAGATGTATCTTGTGTTCCTTGAAAGTCTTTATTCTGTATTCCGGTCCTTTGGTGTCGAGCATGATCGCTATCGGCAGATTCAGCTGTTCACGGACCTTTACGATGGTATTGATCTTTGCCTGCTGTTCCTCATGTGTACCGTGTGAAAAGTTCAGTCTCGCCACGTTCATGCCGGCCAGACACATTTCCCTCAGGATATCTTCGTCTTCGCTTGCTGGTCCTATCGTACATATGATCTTAGTCTTTCGCATTTGTCATTACCTCGTTTTAGTGTATTTGCTTTAAAAACTGTTTAGTGCTTTGTTTACCGCCTGGATAAGCCTCTGCGGCTTGAGCGGCTTTAATATGAAATCGGAAGCGCCGAGTTTTACGGCTTCCATTACAAGTTCTTTGTGTGCTGATGCAGAGCAGATTATTACCTTCGCTGCATCGTTTTTCTCTTTCATTTCCTTCAGACATTCCATTCCTGATCTGCCGTCGATGGAAAGATCCATGATTATCACGTCCGGAGATTCACGGTCGAATAATTCACAGGCTTCATCACCGTTTTCAGCTTCAGAAATGTTTCTGTAATCTTCATTTTCAAGTATGTCACGGATCGCATCGCGCATTGATGATGCGCCGTCAACAATAAGAAAGTTTGGTGTCATTTACTTCTGTTAGTCCTTTGAGCTGAGTGTATCAAGGAGATCAGACTTGACAATCTCGGTGATCCTTACAGCAAAGTAGTCATCAACTACGACAACATCACCCTTGGCGATAAGATGTCCGTTTACGATGACATTGACCGGAGCGTCTGCCAGTGAATCAAGTTCAATGACTGTTCCGTAAGAAAATGAAAGAATCTCGTCAACACGTTTCTGAGTCGAGCCTATCTCGATGGAGAGCTCAAGAGGAACGTTCATGATGAGCTGAAGATTGCGAAGCTGTTCATCATTCAGAGTGTTCTGGAATGATGTGAAAGAGCGGTTCGATTCTGCAAGTCCTGAAAATGCTGAAGGCTGATCGAGTGCAGCGCCGAAAGCACTTTCCTCAGGAGTTATGTCGAAGACTGAACCGTTATCTTCAGCGCCTGTTGTGTCGAAACGATTGTTTTCTTCAGGAGATGAAGAAA
>JBGUVZ010000405.1:0-7705 GCA_045220685.1 Oscillospiraceae bacterium
ACTGATTTTGACACACCGGTTTGCAGTATAATATACATAATAATAGGGTCACCCGGAAAGGCTGGTGAATTATGTACGCATATGAAATCAACAGTTTCGTGCAGAAGCTGAAAAAGAAATTCCGAACGGACGATCCGTTTGAAATTGCAGAAGCATGTAATATTAACATAAGATACAAAGACTTCACTGATCTGAAGGGCATGTACACTGTCATCCAGCGATGCCCGTATATATTTCTGAACAAATCTCTTGACGAACACATGGAGAAGATAGTTCTCTTTCATGAGCTCGGCCATCACTTCCTGCACAGGCATCATGCGGTTTCTGCCTTCAAGGAGAACGGACTTTATGATATGAGCTCGAAACTTGAAATAGAAGCAAACATCTTTGCGGCAAACTTCATCATCCGCGATGAGGATGTAATGGAAAACGTGGGGTACGGATACACAACAGAACAGGCAGCAATGGCAATGTGCGTGCCGCATGAAATGCTGCTTATAAAGCTTAATGATATGAATGTAAGAGGATGTTCACTGAACATTCCGTTTATTCCGAAATCGGATTTTCTGGCATAACAGACAGTATAGCATATATGAATATGAAAGGAATATGGCCGGAAGACTGACGGATTATGAGGAGAAATTGAGATGTATATAGGAGAAGAACCGAAAACACTGGAAGAGTGTTTTGAAAGACTGAAAAAAGACCGTGAGAGATTAATAGATGAATGCGATTATCCTGCTGGATATAATTCATTTAATGCACCGGCAACGGAAGAACAGATTGAAAATCTTGAAAAGACATATAAAGTGAAATTACCGGAAGAGTATAAGGCGTTTCTTGGATTTGCTAATGGTGCTACCATAATGGGAACAAGTGCAACAATATACGGAACAGATATGTTTGGAATAAAGGATGCAATGGTTCCGGATGAATATTATACAGTTGGAGAGAGAATAGGAGACGGAGAAAGGATAGCGTTAAATCCGGCAGATGGCGAACTGTACTCATGTTACAACGGTACAATTAAATCGTTTGATCTTGAACATGAGTTACATCGATTGATAGAGGAATGTGAAGAAGAAATAATCGGTTTTGAAGAGAAAAAAGCACAGGCTGCTAAAGATCCGGAGACATTGAAGAAAGATAAAGAAAAATATGATTTGTTAGTAGCAAAATTAGATAGATTACTTGATGAAAAAAGGAGAAGAGGCAAAATACAGGATTAATAAGTTTTTAGAAGAAAGAATTAAAAAACAATAAAAGTAGCCACATTTATGAGGAGATCGATAGATATGAGTATGAAAGGAGCATTATTATGGCTAACAATGAAAAGAATTCAATACAGAGATTAAAGATTCTCTATTTATATAAGATAATGCTCGAACAGACTGACGAACAGCATCCGATTACTATGAGCGAGATAATAAATCAACTTAAACTCTGTGGAATATCTGCTGAAAGAAAAGCTCTTTATCAGGATCTTGAAGCGTTATGTACTTTCGGACTGGATATAAAACAGCTTAAAGGAAATACTTCCGGTTACTATGTGGCAAGCCGTGAGTTTGAACTTCCGGAACTGAAACTTCTTGCTGATGCAGTTACTTCTTCACGTTTCCTGACTGAGAGAAAATCGAATGAGCTGCTTAAAAAGATTGAAGGACTTTCAAGTGTTTATGAAGCAAAACAGATCCATCGTCAGGTGTTCGTGTCGAACAGAGTCAAGGCAATGAATGAGCGTATCTATATTAATGTGGATACTATCCATCGCGCGATATCGGAAGGAAAACAGATCTCATTCAAATATTTCGACTATGATATACAGAAGAAGAAAAAATACCGTGACGGTCTTCGTGTCTGTTCACCGTATGCACTCACCTGGAACGATGAACGATACTATCTTCTTGCATACTATGAGAAGTATAACAGGATCACAAATTTCAGAATAGACCGCATGGAAGCTGTAACTATTCTCGAAGAAACATCTGTTCCGAAACCGGATAACTTTAACGTAGCTGAATACATGAACTCAACATTTTCAATGTTCAGTGGAGAGTCCAGAGAAGTAAAGCTTCGTTTCGCAAATGATCTTATCAACCCGGTACTCGACCGTTTCGGAAAAGACATTACCATAGTTCCGGACGGTGATGAAAACTTTACTGTTCACGTAAAAGTAAAAGCAGAAGCTCCGTTCTTTGCGTGGCTGTTCCAGTTCGGCAGGAAAGCTAAGATCGTTGAACCGGAAGAGCTTAAGACAAAGTACATGGTTCATCTGAATGAAGTGCTGGAATCGATGAAGTGAATTTACGAGGAGCAATAAAAGATGAATTTAATGAATACTCATTTTTACAGACCTGATGAAGAAACGATTCGAGAAAACGAAGATAACTGGGGAATAAAATTACCGGAAGAAATTCGCCAAATGTTAAAAACATTTAATGGCGGTGTTCCTGAAAAGAGAGAGTTTCACTGCGGTAATAGAACTCGTATGATTGTTAGATTCCTTTGCATCATGGATAACACGGATGATGATTATGCTTGTTATGATATTGACGTAGTTCTTACACAACTGGAGGAGAGAATAATTTCGAATCCAGAGTTGGTTGGCTATGAAATTATACCTATTGCTGAATTATTTGCCGGAGATTATCTGTGCCTTGATTACAGGGATGCGGACATACCTTCTGTCTGCGTTTGGTTTCATGAGGAATCCGAAGAGTGGAATCCGGTAACAGAAAAAGTAGCGGAGTCTTTTTCAGAATTTATTGATATGCTTAAGTGATACTTTGGATGATTTTAAATCTGGGACTATAATGAGACTTAATTGAGACTCTTCTGGGACTGACGCGGGAGTTTCCGCGTGTTATAATGTGTATGCTGGCAGAAATACAGCCTCATGCACTTAAACAATTGAATATTAAAAATCAGCCTTGCTGCTTTTGAAGCGGCAGGGCTTTTTTTATGCCTTTTTTTCTGCCGGCGAATATGCCGCAGCAATCGAGACTTGCAGATTTTTATCTGCAGGTCTTTTTTTGTTGCCCTGAAAAGGAGCAGAAAGATGCAGAGTAAGTACAGCGAAGCAGTCGCAAGGTATCCCTGAATTTCTGATTTGAACACACAGAATTAATTCAGAAATTTCAGGAGGATACTATAATGTCTAAAATCTATTTTGTAATGAACAACCGTGAAAACTTAAGCGAAGGATACAGAGAAGTATCTGAGGAAGAATTCAGAAACTACATAGAAAGTTTCAGCGAAGATGATCGTGCTTACTTTATTAATCTCGGATACGCACTTATGGAAACAGATGAAGCCGGATACAGAAGCTTCTACAAGGAATACCGCCGTGAGCGATATGTAAATGAGGAAGCTCAGCGTGCAGGACTTGTTTCATTAAACGCACTGGATACAGATGAATTTGACGGAACAAGTATTGTGGAAGATACTTCTGAACCGGTTGAAGAAAAGATACTTCGCAAGCTCATGATCGAGAAACTGCCGGAAGCGATCGCTGTTCTGAACGACGAAGAAAAAGAACTGCTTGAAATGATTTACTTCGATGGCATGTCTGAAAGACAGATCACAGAAGTTACAGGTATAGCAAGAACCACGATAAATTACCGCAGGAATCGTATCCTGAAAAAATTATCAGATTTTTTTGAAAATTAATTCGTCCAACCCTTAAAAAATTTGGCTTTAAAAGTGAGGGACAAAAACCTCAGAGAATTTTGAAAACTGAATAACAGCGTATAAGCTACGTTCCCCTTGCTATCTGAAAAGATAAGCGACGAACAGAACACGCCACGATATCAATTTTTATCCGGCACCGCAGGCGGCACAAAACTATTTAGTGACCAAAGAGAAGCCAGGCACTGCACCTGATAAATATCTGAAGGAGCGAGAAATGTTCTGTCTATAACAGGCAGCTCCTGTTACGCGACGACAGGCAATGGGTATAATGATACTTCCGGCGACGGCTATTCCACAGGAATGGATAGAGGTTAGAATCCTATGAGGTCATCTTAGCGGATGACCGGCTTATATGTCTCCCCTGTCAGGGATGTTGAGAACAAATATGACAACAATGATACGAGCGACAGACCGGAATAAAACGGTCTGTCTTTACATAGATCATTCTATGAATACATTATCGAAAGGAAAATGCAAATGAAACACATACTGAGAGGTCAGGTTTATCTGGCAGTACTCACAGGAACAGGATGCGAACAGAGAGGAAAAAGACCAGTGCTTATCATTCAGAACAATGTTGGTAATCACTTCAGTCCGACCACACTGGTAGCTCCGATAACTTCTTCAAAGAAGAAAAGGAACCTTCCGGTACATGTTCCGGTTGAAAGCAACAGACTTTACAAGGATTCAGTTATTCTCTGCGAACAGATTCAGGTAATGGATAAGTCAAGACTGAGAAAAAAGCTCTGCACGCTGAGTGATGATGTAATGGAACAGGTGAACAAAGCTGTTGAAGTAAGTTTCGATCTTAATGGAGGAAACACAAATGAGTAATGAAGTAACAATATTTGAAAACGAAGAATTCGGTTCGGTAAGAACATTAACCATCGACGGTGAGCCGTGGTTTATCGGAAAAGATGTGGCAAGGATACTCGGATATGAAAGAGCAGCAAAAGCTATTCAGGATCACGTTGATCCTGAAGACATAGATGGAATCCCAATTCGGGACTCCATCGGAAGAATGCAGAAAACACCTATAATAAATGAATCCGGATTCTACAGCCTTGTTCTTTCAAGTAAGCTTCCTTCCGCAAAGAAGTTCAAGCGATGGGTAACTTCCGAAGTGCTTCCTTCAATCAGAAAGACCGGTTCATATTCCACAGAGGAGAAACTCAGAACAAACAATGCTCTTCTCGAAGAAAAGATCTCCTCACTTGAACCTAAAGCTGAATACTACGATTTCATAATGAAAAGCAGAAAGCTGATCAAAGTTTCGGATATAGCATACGAATACGGAACAACAGCAGCTGGTTTCAATCTTCTGCTTTTCAGACTTGGTATTCAGTACAGATCACATAACACCTGGTTTCTTACTGAACAGTATGAGGGAAAAGGTTATGTAAGCACTGATATACGAAGATCATATGATTACAGAACCGGCTCTTACAGAGAATATGTTCATACCAGATGGACACAGAAAGGTGTTGAATTTCTCTACAGAACACTTGATTCTTTCGGGATCACACCGGTAAGAAATGATAAAGACTTCAACTTTATTCAGATAAGATAAATCACCTCCTGTTTTTATCTTACGGGCGGCCTCGTGCCGCCTTATACATAGCCTGTATCAGCCAATAAGAAAGATCGTTCATACAGGCTTGACATTCACGCTTTAAAGTGTTAAAGTATAAGGAGAAGATAGTTATGAAGAATACAACCGTAGACAGCAGATTCATGAAATATCTTGTTCTGCTCTGTCTTCTTGAAGAGGGATATATCAATAAACCTACATTTGATAATGTAGTAGATCACAAGTACAAAGATTTCAAAGGTAAATTATTTTAAGGGAGGCATCACATATGTTTGGAATGATTTTAGACCGCAATCGTCCGAGAAAGGTCGTTTTCTACGGACGTGTGTCTACAGAACACGAAGCTCAGCTCTCTGCCCTGGAAAACCAGATGCAGTGGTACGATGATATCGCAGCACGATTTCCAAACTGGGAAGTCGTCGATAAATACATAGACGAAGGTATTACCGGTACACAAGCGAAAAAACGTCCTGCTTTCATGCAGATGATCGCAGATTCAAAAACTGATAAGTTTGATCTTATCGTAACACGTGAAGTCTGCCGTTTTGCAAGAAATACGGTCGATACCCTCACCCATACACGAGAAGTCAAAGGCCGTGACATAGAAGTTTATTTTGTAGATGATAACATCTGGACTATGGACGGTGACGGAGAACTCAGGCTGACCATCATGGCTACACTGGCTCAGGAAGAAAGCCGCAAGGTTTCCGAACGAGTAAAAGCCGGTCAGCACATAAGCAGAAGCAAAAACATTCTTTATGGCTGCGGAAATATCCTTGGATATGATCTGAAAAGAAATATCGGACCTGACGGCAAATGGGATCCTGCTGAAAACACTTACGTTATCAATCCTGAACAGGCTGAAACAGTACGCATGATTTTTGATCTGTATGAAGAAGGAAACGGAATTCTTAAAATCGGCAAGATCCTTACCGAAAGAAAAAGATGTACTGCTTCCGGGAAAATACGCTGGGATGCCGCTAATGTTCTCAGAATTCTTGATAACGCGACATATAAGGGTTATATCTGTTATAACAAAAGCGGAAGCAACAATTATCTTGAACAGAGGCGCGTAGTGAATCACGATAAGTCAACCTATGAATATCACAAAGGTAACTGGGAACCTATCATCTCAGAAGAACAGTTTGACCGTGTTCAGAAATTAAAAGAGTCAAAGAAAAAAATAACCACTGTTCATGACGGTCAGGCAACTGGTAAAAGTCTTAAAAAATCCGCATGTATATGGACGAATAAGCTTCGCTGCTCATGCGGTTCAAGTTTCAGACGAAATGTTTTTCATAAAAACAAAGACGGCAATAAAACATTCTGCTTTTTATGCTACAATCAAACGAGATTTGGTAAAGCATCAACCAGAGCCGCTGTCGGCGTTGATACCACAGGATACTGTGATGTTCCGTGCATCGCTGAATGGAAAATGGAAATGATGGCGAATTACTTTGTAGATCAGGTCTGGGAAGAAAGAAAAAATGATCTTATTACCCTTTCAGATGAAATAAATCAGTATTATAAAGAAGATTCAAAAAAACACACTGAAAATAATATTGAGTTTATCAACGGTCAGCTGGAAAGACTCAATAAAAAGAAAACCAATCTTATTGATTTGTTCACGGAAGATCAGATAACCAAAGAAGAGTATTCAAATATGAGAGCTTCATATGATGCTGAAATAAAAGCTCTTGAAGAACAGAAAGCAGTCATTTCAGAACAGAGTGAAAAGTATTCAAGAGTTCTTGATGATATGAACAGAATCAACCAAGCTCTTGCTGAACTGACAGATTTCTCAGAGCCGAAATTAAAGGAAAGATTTCTTGATAAATTCCTTATTTCCGTTGTTCCGGATGAAAAGAATTTTAGCTGGAATTACAGGCTTACAGAATCTACTGAAGCTGCACAGACAATGACAGTTACCGGCAACAAGAAACACCCTACTGTTATAATGGATCCTAAAACAGAAGAAGCATCTGACGAAGATGCTTCTGACATACATAATAATGAAAATGAAGTCGTATTTTATTCTGCTCCTGAGGATGACAGAGACGCTAAAAGTCCTCCCCATCAAGAACTGCTGCACAGGCTGCTATTGCTGATAACAAGTAATCATAAGATTACAATTTCCTGGGAGTTTCCTATAACCTTCGAAATGGCTCAGGCTTATAAGAAGGCACACGGAAGCTATCTCAGAAAAGATCATTGGCAAGACATCACTATGGTGTTCAACCTTGAAGTAGGTAAATAAATCAAGTCCTCACAGCTTTTGCTGTGAGGACTTTTTTTTGTTGCGCCGCAGGCGCAACCATTTCGAAAAGGTATGCCTTCGGCATTCTATCTGATCACTATTTTTCTTAGTACAATTAAATTTCCGCTTGATTTTTTAAGAAAAAGCATGTAAGATAATAAGTATGA
>JBGUVZ010000406.1:0-2198 GCA_045220685.1 Oscillospiraceae bacterium
ACCGGAAGCAAGCTTAGTGTAGGAACTATTCAGTGCATTTGTAGATTTGTTTAAATTTCTCTGAGCATTGATAGAACTGGTATTGGTGTTAACATATAAAGCCATAATGGTTCTCCTAAACACTTTTGTGGTAAACTTTGCGAACTTAACTTTTACTATCTATTTTGCATTCGTTCGCGGTTATTTATAGTATCGGCATGTTCTAATTTTTCTTTAACATTTTTTTATGATTTTTTTTATTTTGTATTTGGTCCGTTTACTGTTGGTTGTTTCTACCTATTTCACATATTGTGACAACGTCTCTCTTATTTCCTGTGACACATAATTAAGATCTTCTTGTGTAACAGCTGGACAAAGAGGTATCGTAACTATCTTTTGATAGAATTTTTCTGTGTTGGCAAGTCCTGTATATTTTCCAATTTTTTGGTAGTACGGCTGATGATAAACCGGAATGTAGTGGACATTAACTCCGATGGAGGATTTCCTAAGATTATCAAATATCAGTTTACGTTTTTCAGATGCAACTTTGATAATAAAAAGGTGATAGGCGCAGTATCGATCTGTTAATCTTGCAGGAAGTTCAATAGGTGAATCTGCAAGTTTTTCAAAATAGAAATCAGCGTAATCGTTTCTTGTTTTTATCCATTGATCAAGATGTTTGAGCTGAGACAGACCGAGTGCAGCATTTATTTCAGGCATCCTATAATTAAACCCAAGGTATTGCTGTTCATAGTACCAGTCTCCTTCGCATCTTCCCTCCATAAGAGACGAATCTCTAGTTATTCCATGACAGCCGAACATTCTCATTCTGTCAGAGATGATTTGATCATTGGTAACAGCCATCCCACCTTCAGCAGTAGTAATGGCTTTAACAGGATGAAAACTGAACACGGTTATGTCAGAATAGGTACAATCACCGGTTATAGAACCTTTATATCGTGCTCCCAATGCATGGCATGCATCTTCTATTATTTTGATCCCATACAGCCTGGCAAGGCAGGATATTTCCTCCATGTCGGCAGGAAGGCCTGCTAAATGTACTACAATGATTGCTTTAGGTAGTCTGGTTGCTGTGCTGAGTTTCTGCTTGAGGGCTGATGCACTCATGTTCCCGGTGTCATAATCGATGTCAACAAAATCAACGTCAGCTCCACAGTACAGTGCACAGTTGGCTGATGCAACAAACGTAATTGGAGAGACCCAAACTAAATCACCTTTGCCGATCCCAAGTGCCAAACATGCAACATGAAGCGCAGCTGTCCCCGAATTGACTGCTACTGCATGTTTCACATTGCAATACGACGCAACTGCATTTTCGAACTGTTTAACGATGGGCCCTTGTGTTATCAGAGGGGATTTAAGTGCTTCAACGACTGCTTTGATGTCATCTTCATCAATAATCTGCCTTCCATACGGGATCATAAATCAAGCCTCTTGTTAAGTTCTGCAATCTGTTCAACTGTAAGATAATCAGGGTTGTTGAATGAATTATATTCAAACATAGGCGGAACAGGTTTCCCTTTTTCTCCATTAAGTGCTGTATCGTAATTAACGTTTCTGAAAAATGTAATCGATGGTTTTATTACAAAATAATCTGAAAATTCAATGGTGTGGAAGGCATCGTCGGCAGGACACATGATTTCGTGTAATTTTTCCCCTGGTCTGATTCCGATGATTTCTGTAGGTAAATTTGGCGCCATAGCTTTTGCTAAATCAACAATTCTGATTGAAGGAATTTTGGGAACAAAAATTTCACCTCCCCGCATTCTAGTTAAATTCTTAATAACGAACTTAACTCCGTCTTCAAGAGGAAGCCAAAATCTTGTCATATCTTTGTGTGTTATCGGAAGTGATTTTGCTCCGTTTTTAATAAGATTTTTAAAGAATGGAACAACAGAACCTCGTGAACCTACAACGTTGCCGTATCGTACAACGGAGAATCGGGTAGGATCAGAACCAACCATATTGTTTGCCGCTACAAATAATTTATCTGAGCACAGTTTGGTTGCGCCGTAAAGATTAATCGGGTTGGCTGCCTTGTCAGTAGATAGGGCAATAACTTTTTCGACTTTATTGTATATAGCAGCGTCGATTACATTGTTGGCACCTATAACATTGGTTTTAATGCATTCCATCGGATTGTATTCTGCAGTAGGAACCTGTTTGATAGCTGCAGCGTGTATGATGATATCGACATC
>JBGUVZ010000407.1:0-3922 GCA_045220685.1 Oscillospiraceae bacterium
TCTAAAATCGCCCAGTCGTTATATTTATAATATGTCGGATGTGAAGCGATAAACAATATCAGCATTAAAAGAAACAGGTTGCTGATAACTAAAAGAATTAGAGGAGGCTTCCTGCTTTGATTTTTCTTTTTTCTCTTTATGATAAGAACTATCGATATTATTCCTGTTATCAAAATTATTGAAAACAAAAGTGTATAACAAAATAAAATACTCCATGGATTCATATAATTTCCCTCGAACTTTCTATTTCTTGTTCTGCTTTTTACTAAGAACCAGAAGCAATCCCGACAAAGCTGTCATTCTCACAAAAGTATTATACCATAATTCTTCCACATCATCAAGATGTAAAATATTCAAAAACAAAGGACTGATAGCACCATAACTGTCAGTCCTTCTTAGTTTATACGTATATCACAAGAGATACTTCACTAGGTATATCTTACGAAACCTGATAAATTGTAGTTTCGTTACCCTTAACAACGTAGATATATCCATAAGCCTGGTAAGCCATATCGAAGCCTTCGAGAACTTTCTCGCCAGTTACAAGGTCAAAGATAGCCTTTTCCTTGCTGCTGTAGAGAAGGTGGTTGCCGAAGTATGAGCCTGATGATTCGAGCTTAAGAGGTTCATCCTTCTTGTTGATTACAAAGTATGAGTAACCATCAGCGCTTGAAAAATATGTATCTTCATTGAATGAATTATCCTGACCGGTAATAAGTACGTTACCTTCAGCATCAACGAGATCGCATTTACCTTCCTGATTATTAGCAGTAAAATATCCAGGAATTCCTGTTGCTCTGAAGCTCTTGTATTCTTCTTTTGTAAGTTCCTTGCCGTCAGCAGAAATAAGGCCCTTCTTGTACATATCGTCATGCTCGAAGCTGAATACGCCGTCGCCTAAATAGCTAACGAAGCCGTACTTAGCATCTATCATAACTGTACCGCTCTTGTGCATGATACCACGGTTAGTTCCGTCATAGAAGCTGTAGAAATCATCTGAATCAGGATCATCTGAGAGTGTGTATTCTGTTGAGAAGAGCTTCTTCATATCCTTGTCATAAACGTTTGTCTTGCCGTTTTTGTATTCAGTGATAAGATCGCCTACTACAGTCATTCCATCGATATCGATAAGCTTGTCATCTGTTGTAACTGCTTTCTTATTATGGTCCTTATCGCTGTATGTGATGATCTCAGCACCGATATTGTAGTTTGGATCAAACTTTTCAGCTGTATTTTCAAGGAACTTGTGTTCCTTTGTATCATAAAGCTTAACTGTACCAGTATACATTACATCGCCGTCTTTAACGTCAAGAGCAAACGCTCTGTCTGTTGCAAAGTAGATGGCATCGTCTTTGCTTGTTGTTACTGATTCTGGAAGATATGCTTTTACAAAGCGTTCGTCCATTTTCTCGAAAGTACCAACCTTTGCATCTGTTCCGAGTACTACATTGCCTTCAGCATCCATAAGTCCGCCGTATGTTATATCGTTCTCAGGTACTGTGTAGTAAGCATAAAGACCAGTATCGCCAAGATTTTCTACATAAGTTACCTTACCTTCAAGGAGTGGATTTCCCTTGAAATCAAGGCACTGTACTTCTTCATCGCTTACGCTCTTGTAGAGGAACTCGCCGTAATGTCTGATTTCATCGCCTTCGAACTTGCCAACTTCCTTAAGAGTTGCACTCTTGATCTCAGGCTTTTCAATTTCAGCAAGGATCTCAGAAACTGGCTTTGCATCAGCTGCAGGTTCTTCTTCAGTTTCTGTTGTAACTGCTTCTGTTTCTTCGACTGCTTCTGTAACCTCTTCAGTTTCTTCTGCTGCTTCTTCAGTTACTGCTACGCTGTTTTCTTCCGGCTGTTCATCAACAATTTTTTCGCTGCCGCATGCTGTCATTGAAAGAGCTGCTGCACAAAGCAGTGAAAATAATACTATGCTTGTTTTTTTCATTTTTATTGCCTCCGTTTATATGTTTATAATATTTCAGTGAACATAAGTATATGCGTTCACTTTTTATCATTCATATTGCTTTGATGCATTTCAGAATATTCACTTACTGAATATAGATAAAAAGCAGATGACAAATATTTCTTCGTGCATTATTCACAATATAAACGAGCTTAATTATAACATATAACCAATACTTAGTCAACCAATTTAGATGGTAATATATACAAGAATATTATGAACATAGTTATAATTTTCTTATGCAAAAAAACGAGGAGCTTTTGATCGACTCAAAAACTCCTCATTAAATTCAGTACGCAGGCAGCGTACATATTCAAAAAGTCAGATCATTCAGACTGATCCTCATCACTGCCCCATTCGGCGATATCAGTTAATATCCTTCTGTCATTCTCGGTAAACGGATAATCACCTTCCGCTTTTTTCAGAACTGATTCAAGGAATCCCGTCGGATCATCCATATTAGAGATGCCAGACACCGGGCCTTCATCCATAAGTGCATCTGTCAGTTTAAGAACAGCGTGAATTTCTTCATATGAAAGCGAATCTTTCTGCATTCTTTCCTTAAAGTCGGACTTTTCAAATACCGGCCATGCAGAATAAGCTGGAATAATATCATTATCTACTCCGTTAAAGAAAAGCCATTCCTTCGTTTCTGCATTTTCAGCTTCTATAAAATCAATGCAGTGAACCCTTCCCCATCCGCGGACTTTCTTTGCAAGTTCAAGTAATTCTTTTTCACCATTCGTCCATTTTCTCATACAGAAAACAGAGAAAATCGTAAACTCATCGGAAAGGCCGACAGTACGGATTATATCGCATAATTCATTGTCCTTATCAGGGTCGACAGCAAAAAGTTCGATTATGCTGAGCCCGACCTTGACAAATTCCTTATCCTCCGACTCCGTCAGCATAGTATACGCAAAATCTAATATTTTCTGCGCATTAAGAGTATCGGTATGATCAAGAATAAAGCGCTGAACATCATCGATGATCGAAATAGCACGATGTTCCTCACAAAATTTTGCAAAACCTTCAGATGCCTTCAGAAATTCGTCGTTTTCGTCGTCATTTGCGAGTTTTATCAGTTTACCAATCTCTTCTTTTTCAGGTTCACCGAGCGGTGAATGAGCAGTATGGTAAATATAGATCCCATCCATTGCACCGTCAACAAATGTGATTCCGCCTTCTTTTGTCCTCTCCGGAAGTTTAAAATCCTTCGGAAGAATTCCTTCTTCAGTTACATTTTCCGAAATTACTTGATAAAGTGATTTTCCCATAATTCTTATCCTCCTGTTTTCCCATTATAACATGATTTATATTAAGACATGATCATCTCAGGATTTCATCGATAGTTGAAACGGTACTGAAAGTTCCCTTGTTCCTTGAAATGATCTCTCTTAAAGACTGAAGTTCAAAGTAGCTGATGTAGCAGATGAGGGTTGTATTTTCACCGGCAATAGCACCTCTTGAATCCATGATGGTGCAGGTCTTGCCCAGCTTTTCCTTGATATCATTGACTATCGCATCGGCATCCTTGGTTATGATAGTTACCTGCTTTATCGCTTCGAAATGATCAGTAAAATGGTCTATCACTGCAGTTGCCACGATATATACGAGAAGACTGAGAAGTGCAGAATTTCTGTTCATCTTAAGGAATACAACAGCATAGACACATACGTTGAAGCCGATAAGGATAGGACTCATACTGTAGTTTCGTCCGGTCTTGTTATAAAGCCGGCTTACAATGATGTTGGCAAGTATCTCCGAACCGTCAATACATCCGCCGCTTCGAAGTATCATCGAAAGCCCCGCACCAAGTATCGCACCTCCGAACGCCACCGCCAGAAAATGCTCGGTATTCAGTTCAAAAGGAATCTTCTCAAAGAATTCAAGCCCGACCGTATATACTACCGATCCTGCAAGTGCCTTGAACATAAAAGATCTTCCGAGAAAGAA
>JBGUVZ010000408.1:0-4220 GCA_045220685.1 Oscillospiraceae bacterium
TTATTCTAAAAAGAACGGTCATTTATTTATCTGTTTGTTCTTCTTATAAATAGCAATGTAGGTCATTTACCTCAATTTCTCCCTCGGTTATTTATTTTATCATTAATTGCGGTTGATTGCAATAGGTTTTGGGTGAACGGTAGGCTATAGCGTGTGAACGGTCATTTTTTCTCACAAATTAACAGAAAAGAGATATGTAAGCCATAGATAATTATTCTTCTACAGGTGGCAGTTCGCCAACATTATTTCTGAGTCCGGGTTTCAGTCCCATTTTGATCTCACGGAGAACTTTTACATTTGGTGAAAAGAGCAGGCGACATTTTCCGTATGTCGGATGTTCAAAATCTCCGTAGAAAGTCTGTGGTTCCTCTGAAGATGTTCCTACTGCCCAGATAACAGTTTCATTTCCTGATTTTATGTCATCAGAGTATTTGCCGAATTCAGTGAAATCTCCGGTCTTTACTGTGATGAGTTTCTGTCTTCTCTTCTTGGCAAGTATCTTGTCTATGTCGATCTCGCCGTTTACAACAAGGTATTCGTACTCAACGTCGTAGTTCGTTCCGAGGTAAAGGCCGCCGTAAAATGCACCGACGCCAAGGAAGACACCGATAATTGATACCTTAAGAAGTGATGCAACAAACATGATCGCAATACCGGCAACAATTCCGCCGATGTAGCACAGAACACGCTTGACGTTGTCCGAACCGCCATCGACTTTTTTTACTATTTGTTCAGCATAAGAGTCCATTAAAATTCCTCCAAAAAAATTGAATATTCTTTTCCCCACCCCCCTGCCCCCCTCCCGGAGGGAGGGGGGGATCATATCCGCTCCTTGAAGGGGCATATCCGCTCTTGAGAGGGCTGTTCTGCTTTAATCCGCACTTGAAAAGAAGTTTTGGATCACCCCGTGTTTATCCCGTTTATTCTGCGTCAGGCAGTTTATTTACAGATTTCGTAGATGGCATTTGCCATGATTTTGGCATTGAGGCGCAGGCTGTCGAGGGAGACGGACTCGTCGTTGCCGTGCATGTTGTTTTCCTCGCCTGGGAATTCAGCGCCGAAGGCTACGCCGCCTTCTATGTCGTGAACATACGTTCCGCCGCCTATGGCTTTGCAGTAGCCTTTGAGGCCGCTCTCCTTTTCGTATACGCCGAGGAGAGTCTTAATAAAGTCGCTGTTTTCATCTACGCTGTGCGGGAGGCTTGCAATGTCTGTGATAAGTTCAAATCCGCCCGGAGCGACTGTTTCTGCTATCTTTGCGATGATGTCCTCACGGTTTCCGCATTCCGGATAGCGGACGTCGATCCTGAATTCAAGTTTGCCGTCTGCAAGGTCTGCGATACTGAGAACCTGTGTAAGGTCACCTGTCTTGTCAGACATCTTTATTCCGCATCCGCTGCCGCTGAAATCGCCGTGAACGAATGAGTTCTTCACGTTCTCAAAAGTCTTTCTTTCCTCGTCGTCGAGTTCAAGGCCGCAGAGATAATCCACAAGACCTGTGACTGCATTGAGCCCGTCTGCCGGTGTGGATGCATGTGCTGCAGTACCCTTGTATTCGATAAGGAAAGCACCATCCTTTTCGGTAACTGTAACGTTTTCTGCTTCCGGGAACGTGCTTATTCCTGTTACGACTGCATAGGCATCTGACGGAACCGCATTCGGAACCGTACCGCCGTGCATCATTTTCACATGTGAAAAATCAGCATTCTTTCTTATACGCAGTCTGAGCATTCCCTTTTCAAAATTGATAACCGGATAATCTCCGTCCGGTGTGAAAACGAGTTCCGGCATGGACTCACGCTTCAGATAGTATTCCATATCTGTTGAGCCGTTTTCCTCGTCGCATCCAACGATGAATCGGACGTTATGAGTAAGATCAATGCCAAGGTCCTTCAGCGCCTTCAGAGCATAGAGGACTGCAATGGCAGGTCCCTTGTCATCGATGGTACCGCGTCCGTAGATTCTTCCGCCTTCTATTTCGCCGCCGAAAGGCTTGAATGTCCAGTCCTTTTCCGTAACTGGTACAACGTCAAGATGGCAGAGAACGCCGAGCTTTACCGGCTTTTCGTTGTATTCTATCGTACCAGCGTAGTTTTCAAAATTATTTGTACAGAAGCCTTCCTCGTCGGCCATTTCGAGAAACATCTTAAGTACTCGACAGCACTCATCTCCGTACGGTCTTTCAGGTGTACCCGGTACGGAAACACTCGGAACTGCGATTATCTTTCTTAAGGCTTCTATCATTTTATCAAAGTTCTTGTCTATTGCTGCATTTATCTTTTCACGCATTTATTTCCCCTCCTTAAGTGCGTTTACCTCATCTTCATCCGGCTTTACGTAGACCGTTGAGTTGTTTGTAAAGATGACCATTCCCGGCTTTGCTCCGTTTGGTTTCTTTACATATCTTGCTTCGGTATAGTCCACCGGCACCTGAGATGAATTCTTTGCTTTGCTGTGATATGCTGCAAGCATTGCCGCTTCCATTATCGCCTTCTCAGACGGTTTCTTTCCTTCTGTAAAAAGGATGGCATGTGAACCGGTGATGTTGTGAGTGTGGAACCAGATATCAGTCTTTCCTGCAGTCTTCAGCGTAAGCTTATCGTTCTGCTTATTGTTCCTGCCCACGAAAACTGAAAATCCGTCACTGGTCCTAAACTTAAGCGGCGGCTGTTCCTTCGGAGGCTTGCCCTTCATCTTTCCGGCTCTTAAGTAGCCCTGTTCAGCAAGCTCGGCCCTCAGCTCGATTATATCGAGGTCGGTACGTGCTCTCGTCAGCGAATCGAAAACGCTTTCGATGTACACAAGTTCCTCGCTGTTTTTCTTTATCTGTTCGGTAAGCACCTGTTCGGCTGTTACCAGCTTCTTGTACTCATGATAATACTTTTGCACGTTCTTTGCTGGTGCAAGTCTGCTGTCAAGCTTTATCTCGATCTGCGGACAGTTTTCGTCGTAGAAATTCTCAAGCGTTACGCTTTCATCGCCCTTGTTTATCCGGTAGATATTTGCGGAAAGAAGGTCGCCGTACAGCTTGTACTCATCCTTCTTCACAGTCTCCTCCAGCTCAGCCTGCTGGTTCGAGATCCTCTTGCTTATTCTTTCCGTAAGATTCATAAGCAGTCTGAAAAGGTCATTTGCACGCTGCTTTATTCTCGACTCCGTATCTCTTGAAGCGTAGAAATAATCAAGTGTTTCGCAGGCGCTTTCCTTCTGCTGTGTTATAAGGATTGTACCGTACTGCTGGATGTTCATGAAAGTAAAATCCTTCGGCAGATTTTCCTTTGTTCTTAAAACAGTGTACTGAAGATCGCCGTTACGGTACTGTTCCGCAGTCTGCTTTATTTTAAAGATAAGTCTTCCGAGAATGTTCTCATCGAGTTCTGAAAGATTTACATCCTCGCCGCGTGTCGCATAGAACACCCATTCCCTTGCGATAACCGGTGAGATACCTTCAAATATCTTCACAAGAGCCTTTGCAATATCGCCTGCCTTGTATTCCGCAAGTGCCTCGCGTATTTCGTCATCCGTCGCTTCCGTGAAAAGAAGACGCTTGTCTCGCGGCGGAAGCTCGTATTTCATTTTCGGAAGTACAAGTCGCGCTCTGGACATTTCAGCATCAACTCGTTTTATACTGTCGATGATGCATCCGTCCTCGCCCACAAGGATGATGTTTGAGTACTTGCCCATTATTTCGCTTACCAGCGTAAGGTTTACAAGGTCGCCGAGTTCGTTCATCGCTTCAAAATCGAAGCAGAGGATTCTTTCGAACCCGTCCTGTCTTATCCCGAGAAGCTTTGCTCCTCCGAGATGTTTTCTCATAAGCATACAGAACATTGGCGGTACTGCAGGATTATCTATATCGGAAGATGTCATGTGTACACGGGCACTGTCAGCTGCCGCACTGAAAAGAAGCCGTGCAGCGCCTCCCCTGTAGCGTAATCCTATTACCATCTGTTCCTTCGATGGCTGATATATCTTATCAACTCTGGCACCTATGAGAAATTCAAGTTCCTTCTTTACAAGATGAAGGAACGCTCCGTCTAATGCCATTTGTTTTTCTCCTTAATGTTAATTATTATATCGGAAATCCGGCTTCGCCGGATTTCCGGAGGGGGGATTTGCGGGGCTTCGCCCCGATCCCCCATTCTGATTTATGACTCCGGTGAGATATCACGGGTTCCCACGATCAATCACCGGTTTGCAAACTGATTATTGCTTTACTG
>JBGUVZ010000409.1:0-3825 GCA_045220685.1 Oscillospiraceae bacterium
GGACATAAAAAGCAAATTATTTCTTTTCAGCGTTATTTATTCTTTGACTAAAAATAAAAAAGCTTCACCGAAACTGTACGATGCATGATGCATAAAGCGTAACACTGGCACACCTGAGGCGATCCGGATAACTCACGGATGCTGATAACCTCCTGACTGTGCCTGCCGACACTTCATGAAAGAAGCAGTACATAAGTGAAGCAGAGCAGTACCGACTGGTATGCTGCTGCATGATATGATCTGCATCAGGCATACAAGACGATATTTCTATTAAATATTTTGAAAAATTTATTATCTTTAAAATTGCCAACAATAATGGTAATACTGAGCCGACAGTTCCCCACTCTTCTCCCTGACACTTCATTTCATACTACATAATTAATAACTAATCATTTTTGATATTAATATACATTATTATACTACTAAGGAGAAGTACAAATCAAGAATTTTTATCGTCAGAATACATAAAAGTCATAAATTTCTCTATTAGCACTAGTTTATATAATGAATTGATAGTTTAATTTTCGCATATGTTACTATGATAAAGACTGGGGCATAACTCTCAAGGGAATCTTTGACTTTAACGTACAAACCGGAAGCGTCCGAAGGATGCTTCCGGGTTTTCTATAGCATGCCGAAGGCATACCGAGTATTACGTCAGTTGATTAGTGTTCTTAAAGTAATAACGAATTACTTGCTATTCGCCTTCTTATACTTTTCTGCCTTTTCCAGAAACTCTTCCAGTTTCATGCCAGCTTTTTTGGCCGCTTTTTCTTCAGTCAGTGTACCCTCGCCTATCAGTTCAACAAGCAACTCGAACTGACCTTCTGCTTTTCCTTCAACTATTCCTTCAGCTTTTCCTTCTGCTTTCCCTTCTGCTTTCCCTTCTGCTTTTCCTTCTTTTCTGCCTTCAGTCCAGGCTTCTTCCTTAATACCTCTGATTGCTTCGCACATGTTTACTTTACCTCCTTCGTTTTCTTTAATTTCAATATCATATCCTGTCATTGCTGTGATAATATCTGCTGTTGCCTTTGATATGTTTTCGAAATCCTTGTTCTCTTCTACTTCCTTTTCAAACTCTTTCTTGTTTGATGAATGCTTGATATACTTCATTACCTGCTTAAGCTCACTGTGAAACTTAGGAAAATCTTCTTCATTTATTTCCGCAGGAGCTATAAGATGGAGATGATAGTTATCTACAAACTTCAATGTTTCTTCATCTGCATCCAGCATACTGTGCAGGTCTCTTGGAGCATTCCATTCATCCGACCCAAAGTACACTGTCAGTGTTATTACCGGCATTATCTTGTCAGTTTTGTAAAAGCCAGACAAGAATTCTCCATTTGATTTTGGTTTTTCCTTGTTTTTCTTGTGTTCATCGGCTTTTTCCTTCACCTGATTCGTATACTGTATACTATCATAAAGCATATTCCTTACCGGCATTGCATAGTGCAGTTCTGTCTGATTCTCAATTCCGAGTATCACGTAAGCTCTGTTTTCATCTTTCATGACTGCAGCTGATTTGAGTATATCACGGAATCTCTCGATTGTTACTGTCTTTCCGTCATCACCATACGGCAATGTAAGCTCATCGGTATCAGCTTCTTTTAACTGATCTGGTTTTATGACCTGTTCTCCGTTATACAGCAGATAATTGAACGCATCTGCGAAAACTGTTTTATCCTGCATATAATTTTTTGTAATAGCATCTTTCTCACCCATTACGGGTCACCGCCTTTCTTTTTCCAGTATAGCATATGGAAATATCACTGTCAATAGTTTCTCAGACATTTTTTTCATATTTTTATTTCCACTGGTAAGAAAGCTGGATTTTCATTCCACAAAGATGACCGTATCTGATGCTGCTTGCAGGCATAATTCTTAGAATTCACTGCTTTCAATAACATTATACATCACTTACAGGTAAAAGTAAATACAATATCTGCCTGTAACTAACAAACCGGAAGCGTCCGAAGGATGCTCCCGGTTTTTCTATAGCATGCCGAAGGCATACCTTTTAATTCAACTTTTCAGTATTCGCCAGTTTTTTCAGTTGTTCAATCAGCAAAGGTATATAACCACAACATTCCGGTTTTTTAGGTATGCACATACCATTTTCTAACATCTTCGATTGATAAACAATTACTCTTAATCATCGAATTTACGTCGCTTTAGCGATGCTTAAAACATTAAAACAGCCTTGACTTTTTCACGATTATATGCTATAATTTAGGTATGCAAATAGGTATGAAAGAAGCGTGAAAAAATGGGCAAATATTCTGTTTCTGAAAGTGTGAGAAATTTTAAGCCAAAAGGTACGATGGTTAAACTAATCTCAGGAAAATATTACGTGTACGAGTATAAAACTGTTAAAGGTGATGATGGTAAGCGTCACACCAAAATGGGAAAACTGATTGGATACATAAAAGAAGATATTGGTTTTATCCCTAACAAAAATCTCATTTGCTCCGATGAAATCAGCACTCTCGACTATGGCGAATACGCAATGACGCTTGTTAACTCAAAAAATGTATATTCTATGCTGAAAGAGTTTTTTAACCCTCAGGATGCTGCCATGATATATGTTATTTCTGTTATCCATTTTATAAACGGATTTACATATATTAAAAATATAAGTACTGTTTATGAGATGAGCATTCTATCTCTTGTTTTTCCATCTTTAAAACTTGGAAATGACTCGGTATCAAAACTGTACGAATCACTCGGGCGCCGCCAAAACAACATTCTAAAAATGGAAGAAAAACTCATTGAGCTTAGCTCGAAACAGGTGGCCATTGACGGTCACGTTATCGCAAATAATTCAGATTGCAACGATCTTTCTGAAAAAGGATACAAATTCAGAAAATTAGGAGAGCCACAGATAAACTTCAGAAACTACATGACTACATTGATATTCTTACCAATCTTATGTGCTTCCTCATAAGCCTTGTATTCTTCTGACCAGGGCATCATTTCTCTGAGGAAGCTTCTGTCCGTTTTATCGAGCTTTTCCGGAAGCGTTTCAAACACCTCTGAGTTTTTCGATTTTAAGTTTGTAATTCATATGTGATACACCTCACATGAAAGTGTATCATATTTTCATGAAAATAAAAAATAAGGATGTAGGTTTTACGACATTCTTATATGTCATTTTTCCTACATCCTTATTATATCATTTGCAGTTGAATGCCTGAATCAGACTAATAATCTATACGATCATCTTGACAGATCCGGTGTCTACTTGACAAAATACGTTGTCTTTTGGATGACATTATAGGTGGGCGCTAACACTTACTGATCTGTGCGGGAAGATTCTGTATCGCCGTATCTACATTTTCTTTTCTGAACTTGTTCATCCAGTAGTAGTAAGCGTCTTTCGTAACGCCTCGGCTTGCACACCACTCGATCGTACTCATACCACTTTGCATACGGTCAGAAATGAGAAGCTTCCAGCGCTCATAATGGTACCTCTGTTTGTCTGTCATCCATATCACGTCTTTTCATAGTTTTTCCGATCTGTTGCATAACTTGTGCGATTTTCACTACTGCGTAGTTCATACTTGAGGTTATACAATTCTCTCGGTATTTCTATGATACAGCTTTTTGTTTTTCAAAAAAAGACACGCTTTATTTGACGCTCACCACCAAAAGCAGTCATAAACACGATCACCGTTCCTGTTTACTAATGAACAGAAACGATAAGCGACCGCAAGGAGGTTTGGTTCCTTGCAGTCGCCCATTTACGATTCGGAGATCAATACTGATTACTTGCTAAGCATGTTCTGTATCTCTTCGTCAGTAGCCCCTTTTTTCTTAAGTGCTTCA
>JBGUVZ010000410.1:0-6481 GCA_045220685.1 Oscillospiraceae bacterium
CAGGGGAACAGCGCGGACTTTTCACGAAAATCAGGCACTACATCATGTACGGGCAGAGTTTCAGTGACACTCTTTATTCATTTGACATCTGTCCGCGTGAAGATGAAACGGGTAATGACCGCGTACATGTACGTATTTACGGTGATTATGCCGGAGAGGGTGCCACCATTTGCAGCGGATTTACACACGCAGTACGGGGAAGAATGGCTCTGAAGAATTTTTCCGAAGAAGACAATGATATCTTCTTTGCAAACTGGATCCGTAATGATGATACCAGGATCAGATTCACTTCTTCACCTGCTGCTTTTATGGTAACAGTTTTTGTACTGTACTTTTTCTATTCAGTCCTGATGTACTTCAAAGGGCCGGCAATGTCCGGAGAGATACTCGAATCCATAAGGCAGATACTGACTGATTTCATCGGCTCGGCTACGGCTGCTGCCAGCATGTTCAGTATAGCTTTTATTTTCACATCATTTCTGGTCTATGCAAACAGGCTCAGAACGCACATCGGATTTAATTTCAATTCTGTCGCAGGAATATCATTCATGATGACAGTATTGTTCTTTATGAAGCACAAGCTCAGTTCATTTGCCGGTTTTACAGTGTCAGAATGCTTTTCCGATATTTTTGCGATTCTTGTCACATCCTCATTAAACATAATTATTGCTTGTGTGATAGTATATGTAGTATGGCGCTTTATTCACATAATAATGCGTTTAAGGGGATAGGGATCATGAAAATTGGAATAGACCTCGGCACCACCAATACGGTAGCCGGCTGGATGAATATATACGGAAATATTGAATTTCTTGAGTTCGATGACGGAAGAACTTTTCTTCCGTCATGTGTGTTTTTTGACAGAGGTAAAGTCATTGTCGGAAGTGAAGCCGTTAAACGTGCGGCCGATGATCCGGCTTCCTTTGTTTCGCAGTCAAAGATATACATGGACGACAGAAAGAAAACATGGGAAAAGGAAGGCAGAAGATACAAGGCTGAGGACATCGCCTTTGAGATCTTAAAAAAAGTAAGGGTTACTCTGTCTGAACGATTCCCGAACGAGAAAAAATTTGATGCGGTAGTCACTGTTCCTGCCAAGTTCGGCGAGGACCAGATACGCCGTACTGCGTCTGCCGTTAAGCGTGCAGGCCTTGGACTTATTGAAATAATCAGAGAACCGGTTGCGGCTGCTCTTGCCTTCAACGATGACAGTTTCAGACCCGGAGACACCGTCTATGTCATAGACTTCGGCGGTGGTACGGTCGATGCTGCCCTTGTTGAGCTTACAGGTACGAGCGGCGTGACCGGTTTTAATGTTATAGCCGCAGACGGAAACCGTCATCTCGGCGGACGTGACCTTGACGGCGTCATTTCCTCGATTCTGTTTGAGCAGTTAAGGGACTGTTCCGGACAGGATCTCAGTGATGAGGAATCTACCTTTGGTGCGGCAAGAAAAAAGACACGAAGAATAATTGCGGACGCTTCGGAAACTCTTAAAAAGAAGCTGTCCGTCTGTCCTTCGGAAAAGGCAGTCATGGATCTGAGTGATGTATGTGCTGTCTGTGAAAAGAAAGAAAATTGCAGCCACGGCGGATGTTTCCGTGCGGAGATAAGCTACGACGAATATCTTTCCGCGGCTGATGATATATATGAAAAACTCGGTGCTCTGATAGTTTCAGATGAAGTAATGGAGCGGCGTCCGGATCATGTGATATTTGTAGGCGGTATGAGTGCTGATCCGTACCTTAAGCAGTTCATATCTTCCACTTTCGACGGCAGCAGCTTTGTATCTGCCGGTGATGTGTGTGAAGGGGACGGATATCTTACGGTAATTGCAAGAGGTGCTGCGATAAAGGCCTGCGATGACAACATTCACATCGTAAACAAGCTGCTCAATTCACTTGGACTTATCTGCACGGGTAAAAACGGAAAGTATATGGATCCGGTGATTTCAGCCGGAACTGACGTGGATACTGACTTTGAGGTAAGACACGTTTACACAAACACAGGAAGATTTGAGACGGAACTTCGCTTTGCGGTCTACGAATACAACGGCGATCCTGAGGACTTTGATAACCTTGACTACAGGAAAGTCGGGGAGTTTGTTTTTAACGATATAAATCCGATGGATACCGGTAAGCAGAAGATTGAAACCGTATTCCGTTTTGATGAGAAAGGCGTGCTTACTGTCTGTGCTGAAGATCTGAACGATCACAACAGAAGTATTGAGGTAAGCTTTGAGATATAGGTGAGGACTATGGGAAAAAGATTCACTCAGATGATAGCTGAAGGGAATGTTTCAAAAACTTACAGAGATCCGCAGGAGTTTATGTTCGCTGAGGAACATGATGAAGCGGCTGAGGTTTACTCCCTTGCGCTTTGGATATTTTACGAATCTGCCGGAAAGGATTACTTTGAAGTTTCCGGCATGCCTGAAGACGAATGTTTTATGATGGCTGATCCTGATTCGGATGATTCAGTCATCGATGAAAAATATATTCCGGAAGAGATAAAAGATATTTCTGATCTGCTTGTTAAGGCAACTGTTTTTAAGAGAAGCGGAAGGATAAGCTTTAATGATTTTCTTGCCGTACTTTCAGAGTATGAAGTTCAGAATGGAGTTATCTCAGAGGAAACTGCCGGTGTATCCGAAACAGATAACGAAAATCAATCAGCTAATGATCGTTTTTCTGTTATTCCGGATCATGACTACGGGATAATTTTAAACAACAAACGTTCCGGAAGGATAGAATTCAAGCCTCTGCTGTTCTTCGACGGCAGAAATGAAAGTTTTACTGTTCCGGTGGAAAACGAAGGAGAATTTATTATAGCTGTTTCCAGAAGACACAGGGACAATGCAGCATATTCAAATCCTTCAAGTGTTTACGGCGACAGAATAATTCCTGTCGGACTTGCAAAAACGCCTTCTGTAAGCGGACAGAAGATAAAAATAACACTTGAAAATCAGAACGGAAAACTGACGGCGGACTTTACAGACCTGTCTCTTTCCGGAGCGGAGAGCAATACAAGAAAAGCAGAGTGGGGTGTATGACCTATGCTTATAAATAACGAAAGTATTCTTATAATCGGCGGAGAGGCAGCAGAAAAGATTATTTCCGGTGAGATTAGCGTAAATGTTTTTCAGAAATCCGGAGCGACAGGTTTTACGGAAAACAGCTTTGTAAGAGTAAATCCTCTTATTCAGTGCATAAGTCCGTCGGTAACTGAAGGTAATGCAAAGGTGAAATTTTCAGTTAAGTCTGAAAATAATCCGGCACTTGTTCCTGATATTGCTGTGTTCAGTTTTGACAAGAACTTAGGCATCAGTTATGAAGTAAGAAGTGGAAATGAGACCATTGAAAGCGGATCATGTACTGCATCCGGTTTTAAAATAAAGCCGTCAGATACTGAAGGAAAAGTAAGCCTGGAATTTATCGAAGACTCTGGAAACGTCGATGAAGAAATAATAAATGTCTTAAGTGAAATGAAGCTCGAAAACGAAAAGTCAGAGGAAGAAGTAAGAGCTCTTGAAAATGAACTTACAGAATGCGAAGCCAGAGGTCGTGAGCTTCTTGATAAAAAGGAGAGCATAGCCGAAAAGCTTGACTTATTAAAGAAAGAAACCGCAGAGCTTGAAAAGAACATGACGGAAATAAGCGAACTTGAAAGCAGGCGTGATGTTCTTAAGAAAAACTTTGAAGAAAAGAAAGAGAACGAAAAAGCTTCTTCAGAACTCTTTACAGAATTAAATGTTTTCAGTGAAATTCTTGAACACTACAGAACGGAAGACGGCTTTGAGACCATAAAGCAGAAACTTGATGATCTGAAGAGACAGACTGAAACAATCACAGACGACATAGCCGCACTGGCTGAAAAACGAGCAGGTGATCTGATGTGAGTGCGCAGACCGTTCTTTTAAACAGAAAACTTGAAAACATGCGTGAGCAGTTCAAGAAAAACCTCACGGCGATGGATGAGATAAGAAGTGACTATGAAAAGTCATTAAACGCACGCCTTTCCGAAATGCAGGAAGAAATGAAGGAAAAGCTTGCGGACCATGATGCTTCACTTCGCGGCGAGTTCGAAACTGAACTTGAAAAATATACCCGTACACTTAACGAGGAACTCGGAAAGAAAATAGATGAGATAAGCTCCGAATACGCAAAGCTGAAGGCTGAAAATGATGAAATGCAGGCTCTGATGAAGAAGACGGAGAAAGAGCTTGCAGGCGAGATATCCGGGCTTTCGGGAAAACTCGAAAAGCGTGAGGAGAGCATGAAAAATGAAGCCCGCAGACGAATGGAAAAGGTCTATGACGAGTTCCAGAAGTTTACGGAAAAATATCCCCACGAGTCATTTGAACCGGGAGCGGCAGACGTTCTTCTTATGCAGATGGAGTCAGTAAAATCCGATTTTCGTTCAGGATTTTATGAGTCATGCATGGCTCTTTCATCAGGTACTGGATTTCAGATAGCCCTGATGGATGAGCGTATGAAAAAGAATATGGAGCAGTGGGTAAGGTACTACTCGCAGCTTGAGTCATATACTTCGCTGGTAACTGATTTTATCAGATCAGATGATTTCAGGATAATAAAGACGGAAAGCTTTGAAAAGGAGCTTTTTAAGACCTCGGAACGTGAATCCGATACTTTCGATTTCTGGAGCGAAAACAGATTTACACCTGCAGATAAAAAAGTGGAAGACTTTGCGGAGTTTACAAAAAAGATCTCGGAATGCAAAGGTAATACAAGAGAAGAAAAAATAACTTCATTTTTAAAAAGTGAGAGAAGAAACGGCAGAAGTGTTTCATTTGAGGAACTTTCCGAAAAGCTTGATTCCCTGACTGCACTTCACAAGGATATCTGTACAATGAGGTCATATATCCATACAGGATTTGCGGCTTCCTTTGAACGTGCTGCAGATCTCTCAAAGAAAATGATAAACTACATGAAAAGCGAACGCTGCAGTGATATTCTTTCAAAGGGTTTCCGTGACGGTGATATAAGGAAGGAATACGTGATTGAAGCGTCCGAGCCGGGAAAAAAGATCACGGTATGTATCTTTCCTGTATGTCCGGACAGGATAACGGTTATAAATGCTGTGGGTGTGTATTTTGAACACACTGGTTCAGGAACTCCGGAAAACCTTAAGGCTACGGAAAAGAATTTTCTTACAGGTCTTCAGAGTGTTACCGGAAAACTTGCAGTCTATTCGGAGAGCAACTGTGAAACGAAGTTTTCTGATCCTTCATCGGCCCTCGATACGCTGAAAAACAGAGCGGCAGATCAGAGACGAAAGGAACTTTCACTTAAGAAAAAGATGATCGGTTCATAGACATCACTGGAGAGAAATGGAATTACCGTGTTTCCAGGGTATCGAACGGACCGGCAGAATGAAAGGTGAGATTTATTATGAGCGGGATAAGCAGGGGATCAATTTTTTTCACACCTGTGGTAATGGCACTTTCAGTCATGTACACAGCTGAACATATAGCAAAATCTGTCGGCAAGGTCGCCTTTGCAGGGGCAATAGCCGTTCATAAATATAATCAGAAACAGGAAGAAAAAAAGGTAAAAAAGCTTAGTGCTGATCTTAAGGAACTTGATCAGCAGGTAAATGAAAACTTAAGAATGCAGCGTGAAGCGCTTTATCAGAGTACGGAACAGATGCTTAAAAACATCACAGACGCACAGCTGGAAGCGGCGGAAAGCCTTAATGACAGCAAGGCAGCAGATGAATTCAGAGCACTGCTTAAAGCTACAGAAAAAAGTACTCTTGAAAACATTGAGCACATACACGCACAGTTCAGAAACAATTACAATGAAGTGATCAACCGCAGCAATTCTGATATTGCCATGTGTCTTACAAGACTTAAGGAAAACATTATTTCTGACATTGCGAAAATAGAAGCTGACATTGCCGACCGTGACATGCGCGCCTATGAAAGAGCATCAGGACTTCTGGATGACGCAAGGACACTTTCGGAAAGTGTGTATTCGGAAACCGGCGAAAAATATATCCGTGAGGCGGAAAGTGATCTGGAAAAAGGAAACTTCCAGTCAGCGGTCAGCCTTGCAACATCAGCCATTACTCAGATCTACATGGACATGTATAAATCTGATGCGGAAGAGAACGAAAGACAGTTTTATAAAAGCTCGCTTGTTTTTCTTTCAGAAGAGATAAGCGTTCTGCTTGAAGCGCTTAAAACAGCGGAATTTAAAATGCCGGATGAAACGGAACGCGAAGTTACTGCAGATCTTACACAGTTTATGAAGTGCGAGTATGAGGCATTTTCAAAAAAGGCAGAAGACGTAAAGAAATATATTGAAACTGTAAATGACAGCGTTCCGGCAGCGGAACTTAAAAGAAAAACGGAAGAATTAAACGGTCTGCTTGCAGAGATAAATGAAGCTACTGCTGATGCTTTCTATTTCATGTTCTACAGCCTAAACAGAGTGGAAGCGGAAAAAGTGATCTTTGG
>JBGUVZ010000411.1:0-4111 GCA_045220685.1 Oscillospiraceae bacterium
GCTCTATCTTGTAAATCATCTTAAGGAGGAACTAGCCGCTTCGCAGTTCATGCCTGAAAAGTTTGAGTTTGAGATAAATGAAGCCACAGGCGGTGAGCCGTTCCGAATTACAGGACATGAAGGAACTGAGATCATCCTGAAGGGTAAGATCGACCGTGTTGACAGCTACACTGATCCTGAAACTGGCGAGAAGTTCATAAGGATCATCGACTACAAGACCGGTGTCAAGACTTTCGAACTTGAAAAGATACTCTATGGTATCGACATACAGATGCTTCTCTATCTTTTCTCAGTCACAGCCGCAGGCGGATTTTACAGCGATTCGATACCCGCCGGAGTTCTCTATATGCCGTCAGGATCAATAGAACTCGGACGTGACAGAACAGGCGATGACGATACCGATGCCTATCTCAATAAATTCTACCGCATGAGCGGCGTAGTGCTCAAGGAACTTAAGGTGCTCCGGGCAATGGAAGAAAACATAGCCGGCATCTACATCCCTGCGAAACTCACGGCTGATGCAGTTAAGAAGGGGTCATTCGAACTTGATAAAGTAAGAAGCCGCTGCCTCACAAGACCGCAGTTCGAACGTCTTCGTACTCACATTAAGGAACTGCTCGTAAAGATGGCATCCGACCTTCTCGACGGTGACGTAAGTGCTTTGCCGCTTAGCTACGATCCGCAGAAAGATGTCTGCACATTCTGCGACTACAAGGAGATCTGCGGAAACTTCCCTCGGAAGAATCAGAGATTTGTTCCTGACGATATAAATGAAATAGAACTGAATATTCTTGGCGAAGACGGGGATAAATAATGATCTTAAACCACCTGGCAAACGGGTGGTTTTATTTTTGCGAATCGGATATGGCAAAAATCATCGAAATATGGTATAATTAAATTTGTATATATTCAAAAACGGACGGGGAGGAGAAAAACAATGGGCTGGACTAAGGAACAGGAAACAGCGATCGATGCAAGAGGCTGTTCGCTTCTGGTATCTGCGGCTGCGGGAAGCGGTAAGACTTCGGTTCTGGTTGAACGTCTTGTGCGTATTCTTTCGGACAGCGAAAACAGAGTGCCGGCAGACAGGATGATCGTTGTTACATTTACCAAGGATGCTGCGGCCGAGATGAAACAGCGTCTTACTGCGGCACTGGCTGATATGATCGAGAAGGATCCGGAAAACCAGTGGCTCAGCGAGCAGCAGTTTCTTCTTCAGAGTGCGAAGATATCAACTATCCATTCTTTCTGCTTTGACCTTATACGTGACAACATACATGAGCTGGAGCTTACAGGAAGTTTCAGAATACTGGATGAGACTGAAGCCGGACTTATGGAAAGCAGGCTCATTTCTGAAATTGTCACGGAAAGATATGAAACGCATCCTGAGATGATGGAGCTTCTCTACGATCAGTTCTGCAGCAGAAACGATGCCCCGGTGGAAGATATCATCAAGGAGATATGGAAATTCGTAAGTTCCATCCCTTACGGTACTACCTGGCTTGAAAAGATATGTGAGGGATATGCTCCGGAAGGCAAAACCGGCAAAAACTTTAAAGAAGAATATTTAAGATATATCAGCGGAGCGGTACGTAATGCCTGTGAGCTTTCCGATGAATGCGTCGAAATGGCAGAGGATGATGATGTCGGTGAAAAGGCTCTGGATATTCTCAGAACGGAAAACGACACGATAAAAATGATATACCGCACTGTATCCGGAAAAGACGGAACTCCGGAGGAGCGGATATCCGGGTACGAAGAACCGGCATTTGCAACTCTCAGAATGGCAAAGACAGTTTCACCGCATGTTAAGGACGACATAAAGGAACTGCGTGACAGCTACAAGAAAATACTGAAGGAAAAGCTTGTTTCCGCAAAGGAACTCATCGTATGCGCTGATGAGGATATCATTATGCATCATCGTGTGCTCGAAGCTTTTACCGATATAATAAAGGAACTGGACGAAAAGCTCTGGAAGAAGAAAGTCGAGAAAAGCTGCATAGGATTTGCCGACGCGGAATCGCTGGCAGTTAAGCTTCTTTCAGTGCAGAACGAGAACGGCGTTCCGGTAAAATCAAGACTTGCAGAAGAACTTTCCGAATTTTACAAGGTCATAATGATCGACGAGTTTCAGGATACGAACAACAATCAGGACCTTATTTTCAGAATGCTTTCCCACGGCGGAACTGCCGAACGTCCGGGAGACGATTTGTTTATGGTAGGTGACGTAAAGCAGTCCATATACCGTTTCCGTCTGGCAAATCCTAAAATATTCATAAACACAATGGAAAACTCAGAGGACTATTCTGAGGATAACGGCGGCAGAAATTCATGCATACGTCTTAACCGTAATTTCAGAAGTTCCGAAGATGTTATAGAATTCGTAAACTTCATTTTCCGGTCGGTCATGAGCCGTGAAGTCGGCGAGATAGTTTACGACGACGGCGAAAAGCTGATAAAGGGTGCGGAGTTTTCGGAAAGAGACCGCAGAACAGTTGTAGCACTGACTGATCCGGATGCCGATGAACCGGTGACACAGGCTGATTATACAGCACGGAAGATAGCTGCGATGCTTAAAGACGGTACTCCTGTTGACGACAGAAAAGGCGGCACAAGACCATGTACGAAAAGGGATTTCTGCATTCTTTTAAGACGAAAGAAGGATGCTGCGGATTACATAAAAGCCCTTGAAAAATACGGCATCGGTGCGTACAGTGAAGAAACAGCCGGATATCTGAGTTCTAGGGAGATAAGCGTTCTTCTGAATCTTCTCCGCGTGACAGACAATCCGCTTATCGATACGTCACTTGCTGCAGTTTTGATGTCTCCGCTTTTCATGTTCACTGACGATGAAATGATCATTCTGAGACTTGAAAAAAGAACGGGACATCTCTGGAAGGCGCTTCTTGCTGTGTATAACGGTGAAAACACCGAGGAGATACCGGAAAATATGAAACAGAAGGTATTTCATGTTATGGATACCGTTTCTGAACTCAGGATGCTTGCGGCTTCAAGAAGTCTTGTGGAGCTGATACAGTATATCTACGAGAGAACGGATTTCATTTCGCTGGTGTATATGATGGAGGACGGAGAGAAGAAGCGTGCCAATCTTCGTGCTCTGCTTGAATATGCGCGAACATATCAGCAGGCATCAGATGAGGGACTGAGCGGATTTCTAAGATATATCGACCGCACTCTTGAAATGAAAGGCGACTTTAAGCCGGGACAGACTGCTTCCACATCTGAGGATGTGGTTGCCATCAAAACCATTCATAAATCCAAGGGCCTTGAATATCCGTTTGTGTTCCTGTGTGAGACGCAGGCTCTGTTCAACAAAGCCGACAGCATCAAAAAGATACAGCAGAGTTTCGACAGCGGTATAGGCTTCAGACTTCAGAAAAGACGTGAGTTCAGACGATACACGACTTTACCGTTTGAACTGATAAATATACGCAATACGCGTGATTCTGTCAGCGAGGAAATGCGACTTCTCTATGTTGCGCTGACACGAGCGAGGGAGCGGCTTTTCATCACGCTTGAAACCGGAAACTCTGCAAAGCAGAAACTTGCCAAATATGCAGCTTCCGCACGTAAGGCAGGGAAGATAACTCCGGAACTTGCAGTCACTGCAAACTGCATGGAGGACTGGCTTTTAATGGCCCTTATTACACATCCGGACGGCAAAATACTAAGGGAACTCAGCGGCAAGGACAGTTTCCATACTTCCGATGAAAAATTTAATATCGAATTTGAAGAGGTATCTTCACTTCCTGAAACCATCGGGGAAGCAGATACCGAAACGGAAGCGGCTTCCGCTGATCCGGAACTTATCGCTAAGATATCCGAACGTTTTGCATCAGTAAAACATACAGACGATTCTCTTCAGGCCAAGTTTGCGGTTTCAGATATCTCAAAGGATCATGAGAAATTCGGTATAGTTCTTAAGCGTCCGGCGTTTATGAAGGAACGTACCGGTATGACAGGAACGGAACGCGGTACTACGATCCACAGCATTCTTGAACACGCTGACTTTAAGGATCTTGAAAACGATCCGGCAGGCGAGATAAAGCGTGCTGCGGAAAAAGGATTTATCACAGCCAAGCAGGCTGAG
>JBGUVZ010000412.1:0-26148 GCA_045220685.1 Oscillospiraceae bacterium
CGTAAAGCAGCAGAGCGCTGAAACAACGAGAACCTTGTCTGCAAGAGGGTCAAGGAATTTACCGAAGGTAGTTACAAGCCCCTGCTTTCTCGCAATATGTCCGTCAAGGAAATCAGTTATTGACGCAACCCCGAATATCACAAATGCTATAATATAATTTCCCGGTACCTGTTCAAGATAGAAAAACAGAATGAAAAAAGGTACGAGTATCGCTCTTAAAAGCGTAAGTTTATTCGGCAGGTTCATCTGTCACCTCTCCCATCAGATCGTAGTCAAGTGATTCATTTACGTGTACATGTACAAACTGGCCGACTTCCAGCTTGTGGTCACAGTCAAAGAATATCTTTCCGTCAATGTCAGGTGCGTCGCCTGCAGTTCTTCCGAAGTAACATTCAGCCCACTGGTCAAAGCCTTCAACCACCGCTTCAACGGTCTTTCCTATCATGCGGAGATTTTTCTGCTCGCTTATGAGCTGCTGCTGTTCCATGATGATCTCGGCACGGTGCTGTCTTACTTCCTCATCCACCTGATCAGGCATTGTAGCAGCCTTTGTTCCTTCCTCCTCGGAGTAAGGGAAACAGCCGAGTTTGTCGAATTCCATATCCTTGATGAATTCAGCCATGGAATTGAACTGTTCCTCGGTCTCGCCCGGGAAACCTGTGATAAGTGTAGTTCTTATCACGAGTCCGTCTATCTTTTCACGAAGCTTCCTGAAGAGAGCACGGAGTTCGGCTTCCGAACCGCCGCGTCCCATAGCTTTCAGTATCTTTTCATCGCTGTGCTGGATCGGGATATCCATGTATTTAACGATCTTCGGTTCAGACGCAATAACGTCGATAAGCTCGTCAGTGATACGTTCAGGATAACAGTAAAGCACTCTTATCCACTTAAGTCCGTCTATTTTACAAAGCTCACGCAGAAGCTCAGGAAGTCTTGATTTTCCGTAGAGATCCTCGCCGTAGCGGGTCGAATCCTGTGCAACAACGATAAGCTCGGTGATACCGTTTTCCGCAAGCCAGTTTGCTTCCTTAAGGACATCTTCCATAGGAACGCTGCGGTATTTTCCTCTTATCATCGGGATAGCACAGTAACTGCAGCAGTTGCTGCATCCTTCAGCGATCTTTAAGTATGTAAAGAACGGGAGAGTCGTAATTATTCTCTTTCCCGTACATTCAAGAAGAAGCTTGTCCTTGAATTCCACTACGTGCTCGTTGGCAAGGACCTTGTCGATAAGGCCGAGAATATCATCCTCGGAGCCGATACCTGCAACGGCATCGACTTCGTTTGCAAACTCTGCCTCAAATTCTTCTTTGTATCGCTGAACAAGACATCCTGTCGCGATAATTTTCTTTACTGTACCTTCCTCCTTGAGCTTTGCAAGTTCAAGGATCGTTTCAATCGCCTCTTCCTTGGCTTCCTTTATGAAACCACAGGTGTTGACGATGACCACATTTGCTTTTGCCGGGTCTGTAACTATCTCATATCCGCGTTCACGGACCTTATAGAGCATCCTTTCACTGTCAACAAGGTTTTTTGAACAGCCGAGGGATACCATACCGATTTTTACAGGCATGCTGGAATACCACCTTTATAATTTTATATGATCAGGACGCATATCCGGCTTCGCCGGATATGCGAAACGGGGAGAATGCGGGGCTCCGCCCCGTTCCCCGCGCTGATTTATAATCAGCGTTTCCTTAATATTCATCATCACATTCACAGTCCATCATCTTTACAGCCGCGTTGATATCATCGAAGCTGTAGCCCTGACGAACAAGCGCATTTTTCATCTTTCTGACCTTGTCGCGGTCATCAAGACTACCGGAATATTTTTTTCTGATTATTTCACAGATACGTTCTCTGGTACCGTCTTCGTATGCGCTCAGGACCTCATCCACCAGTTCACGGTCAAGGCCCTTCTGGTACATCTCGCGGGATGCACGGTAAGCACCGTATTTCTTGACTTCAATGTACTTACGTGCCAGATTTTCCGCATAGCGGCGGTCATTTATCATTCCAAGGGACGCGAGCTTGTCTACTGCGTAATAGCAGATGTCCTCATCGTAGTTTTCACGAAGCTTTTTAAAAAGCCCGACATATGAGTAGTCACGGTAGTCAAGGAGGTAAAGCGCACGCTCCGTGGCTCTCCGCCTGTCTGAAGCAAGAATCATTTCTCCGTACTTTTCTGTGCTTATCTCCGTCATCGGTCTTAAGCCGAAGTCCGCAACTATATCACGGTGAAGATATATCTTATCGCCGTCTATGACCACCTCATAGGTCGTACCCTTGTACTTTGCAACCGAGTTTATTATCACTCGTCAGCACCGGCAGGAGCGAATTCCTCGAAGTCGTCGTCCGCACTTACTGAAACGTCATCCTTGGCAGCCGCAGCCTGTGATGCTGCCTTTGCAGCTTCCGCAAGCTTTGCCTCAGCCTTTGACTTTACTGATGCAGCAGCGAGCTTCTGAGCATTTTCCTTTATCTTTTCCTCGATCTCGAGTCTTAAAGCTGTGTCGTTCTTGAGAACTTCCTTGGCGTTGTCACGTCCCTGGCCGAGCTTTGTTTCGTTGTAGCTGAACCATGCGCCGCCCTTCTTTACGATGTCGAGTTCAACTGCAAGGTCGAGAACTTCGCCTACTCTTGAAATACCCTGACCGTACATGATGTCGAATTCGCATTCCTTGAACGGAGGAGCTACCTTGTTCTTAACGACCTTACACTTTGTACGGGCACCGATAACTTCAGTTCCGTTCTTGAGTGTTTCGCCCTTTCTGACTTCGATTCGTACTGATGAATAGAACTTGAGTGCACGTCCGCCCGGTGTTGTTTCAGGATTTCCGTACATTACACCGATCTTTTCACGTACCTGGTTGATGAAGATAGCCACACAGTTTGACTTTGAAATAACTGAAGTGAGCTTTCTCATAGCCTGCGACATGAGTCTTGCAAGCTGACCTACGTGAAGATCACCCATTTCACCGTCGATCTCGGCCTTGGTTGTCATAGCTGCAACTGAGTCGAGAACGAGAATGTCGATAGCGCCTGAACGAACGAGGGCTTCGGCAATTTCGAGAGCCTGTTCACCGCTGTCCGGCTGTGAAACGAGAAGATTGTCTATGTCTACGCCGAGAGCACTTGCGTAAACCGGATCAAGTGCGTGCTCAACGTCGATGAATGCAGCATTTCCGCCCATCTTCTGTGCTTCAGCAACAACGTGAAGGGCAACAGTTGTCTTACCTGAACTTTCAGGTCCGTATATCTCAACGATTCGTCCTCTCGGAACACCGCCTATACCAAGCGCCATGTCAAGAGTCATCGAACCGGTAGGAATAGCTTCAACATCAAGAGCCTTTGTCTGGCCGAGACGCATTACCGCACCTGCACCGTATGTCTTTTCGATCTGTGCGATAGCCATTTCAAGAGCTTTCTGCTTTTCGTCATTGCCGACAGGTACCCCAAGTGTCTTTTTCTTTATTTCTTTTGCCATTTTTTCCTCCGTAAAACTAATACTAATTTCCAAAATTTAAGACAGGACAAAGATCATGCCCTGTCTTGTAGTTAAAGCAAGTTACTTACGATCACTTGCTGTCGTTCTTCTTTTCCTCTGAAGCCTTAGCTGCTTCGTCTGCCGCATCTGCTGCGTCTTCCTCATCTAAAAGGTCGTCGAGATCCTTGCCGTCTTCGAAATCGTCAATGTCGCACTCATCTTCGCATGAGAAATCTTCGTCGAAATCATATTCATCGAATTCGCATTCGTCGTAGTCACATCCGCAGTCATCGTCATAATCGTAATCATCATCGAAATCATCGTCTTCAAGAGCTTTCTTTCTGTCGGAATAGTTCTTGATTGCTACCACTGCGATAATAGCTGCAGTTACTGATACTGCTGCTGCAATAATTCCAAGTAAAGTGTGTTTCATAATCTTTCTCCATTCTCTGCAGATATAGTGTTATCCGGCGGAGCTCTGCAGTCCACCGCCTTTATCGTTTACAGGTTGCCTGTAAGAAACATTGTAAGGGAAACAGCCACAAGCGGCGCTGTTTCACAACGCAGAATACGGTCACCAAGCCAGATACGCTTTATTCCGGCTTCGTCTGCCTTGAGCACCTCTGATTCATCGAAGCCGCCTTCGCTTCCGATAAGTATTGAAACCGATCCGGTATTTGTAAGCCCCGCCTCGGAAAAGCGGACACCGCCCTGCTCGTAAAGCATCAGCGGAACATCGGTCTGTTTCATCTGTTCAAGTGCCTCGCCGAAACTGATCATCGGGGCAACTTCAGGAATAATGCCTCTTCCTGACTGCTTGGCCGCTTCAAGCGCTATTTTCTGATAGCGGACGAGCTTTTTCGCAAAGTCCTTTTCGGTCGGCCTTGAAACGCATCGCCTTGTCAGCACCGGAACTATCCGGTTCACGCCCAGTTCTACTGACTTCTGGATTATGAACTCCAGCTTGTCGAGCTTTGGAACGGCCTGAAAAAGTGTAAGATCAATGCCCGGTTCGGACTTGCATTTATTGAAAAACAGGACCTCAAGTGAGACCATTTCGTCGGATATATCTTTTATAACACAGGAGTAGTCAATCCCGCCGCAGGTAACAGTGAGTGCATCTTCCTTCTTCATACGAAGGGAACGGCTTATATGACGGGCATCTTCACCCGTGATACAGGCATATTTTTCATCTGTTATACTGTCTACAAAAAATCGTGGCATGGTATGTTTCTCCGTATTAATTATAATGAACGTATAAATCTTTTATGCGTTCACTATAATTATAACTCATAACGGCATTTTTTGCAATATTTTTTTATGTTCCCGCTTCGTTCTTTAAATGGCTTATGTCAACTTCATTGCCCTTTGAATCAGTTCCCTTTGCCGTGATTCGGTTTACGGTATATGACTCGCAGAACATGTTCTCGATTTCCTCGGTCTCCTTGTTGGTAAAAAGACGTGTCAGGGTGATCTGGAGCTCGGAACCCGGAAGTTCCTTTAATTCTGCATCAAGAACGTATGCCATGTTCGGTCTGTCTATGCTCTTGGCGTAAAACTGCTTTGCAAAGTCAGTAAGTTCGCCGTTTGTATAGAAGGCAAACTGGCTGTAACTTAAATCAGCATAGTATTCAAGATGCTCGCTGTATGTTCTGTTCACCTCGAAGTCGATGTGATCACGGTCTATGATCTGCGCTTCGATGGTGGTATCTTTATATGCATCGCCGATGTTGAAGATGTATACTACATCCGGCTTGTAGTTTTTGCCGTACTTGTATTCCTCTTCTTCATCGTCGTCTTCCTCATCATCTTCTTCGTCTGAAGCGTCTTCATCATCTGAATCATCTTCGCCGTCAGTGTCGTCTTCATCATCAGAAGTATCTTCGTCAGACTCATCTTCAGAAACTTCATCATCCGGAGTTTCATCCTCGTCTTCATCATCTTCTTCCGGCTCGTCTTCATAATATTCCTCATCAGAACCGTCAGTTTCCTCATCTGTCTCGTCGTCATCGCCTGCTTCCGAGTAGATATAGAACTTGAAAGGTGTGATGATACCGTCCTCGAGACTGATTACGCAGCCTGAGTCCTTATATTTGTCACCGTAAAAACAGTAGTAGCATGATCCGTGTTCACTGTAGGAATACCATATTCCCCTTCGGAGCAGCGGTTCGTCCTTATCTGGCATTGGCGCCTGTGTGGTCGCCTGAGTCTCGGCCGATACCGGAGCTGTTACTGCCGGAGGAGCCTTTGTTTCAGCACCCACCGGAGGCGGAAGTTCAGGAAGCTCGTCATCAATGTTTACTGTTCTTCTCCCGCAGGAAGTAAGGCTTAAAGCAGATACAAGAAATAATGAAAGTAGTAAATTCAGTTTTGAAGTGCGTTTCAATTTTTTCACCGACTTATAAAAATTTCGTTAAGATATAAAAAATGCAGGACAACGGTGCCCTGCAAAGATAAGAAGAGATAAATAAATATGTGTAGAACAAAAGAAAGGAGACAACAAAACGAGTGTTAACTTTAACAACGAATATTAACTTAACACTGTTATTATTATAACGGATAATTCCCGATAAGTCAAGTCATAATAGCATATTTGTATGATTCGTCAACTGAGTCAAATATTAATTGTCTGATGTACATAAATTTGTATAAACCGCATCAGAATTTACACGTCATTTACATTCATTACATAGGGTAAGCCACTACTTAGTAATGGCGATTTTAAGTAGCAGATGCATCGTATATTAATACGTTCCAATCCACGATTTCAGGCTTAACTGAAAATAATTTTGGCTTAAAATAAATATTAAATTCTACAGCATATCTTTGGTTATTGTAATCAAAATATTGGCTTAACGGATTATGCTTAAAGGAACCTGATGAACGTATATATTTATTATTTCCTTCATAATCATAGTCAATAGAATCAAGTTTCTCCGCCAATTCAATTATATTTCCAACACTTGTAAAATTTAAATCTCTCTTTTCTATATACTTTTTCAAATCAGCACTTAGCATATTATAGTTTACATAACTATCAAGATCTGATATACCATTACAATTACAAACTAAATCATAAGCATACTGTTCTGCAGTTGTAACATATAAATATACAGATACAGGCACAAGCAATAATACTAATAATATGAATATTATCACCACTAATTTTAATTTTTTCTTTTTATAATAATTCATAATCAACTCCTCTTTCAAATTTATTAATCCAACTCAGAAACAGAATTTGATTTTATATTATATTTTATTATTTTAGTATTGGACTTACTTGCTTTAAATAAATATGTTGGAAATTTCTCTGGCTCTTCTATTTCAAACAAGCAATCTTCTATCATTTCTCCCAAATAATTTCCACTTTCATCATAAGTGATTTTTTCTATTTCTATATACTCATTATTCAAGCGTCCTCTAATAGCATCCAAATTTACTTCATAATATGAGGCAATCGCTTTCAATGCGTTAGAATATACATTTTCCCCATCTATATCCACTCCTATCGCCTCACGACATTTAGCTGTATACCTATAAATATTATCAAACTCAACCTTATTATTACTTAATAACGAATCTGACAACGATTCCTTATCATATTCATCTTTTACCAGAATGCCACAAGGTGCTGTTTTCAAGCCAAAATATGATGCATTCGCTTCCAACCATGCATCATAAATAGAACTAGGATTATTACTATCATCCTTAAAAGAATAAAGTAGAAAAGCGTCGATTACATCACTATCCGTTTTTGAATCACTAGCTGACAATCCAACATTCCAATATCCCAAAATTCCTTTAAGATTTTTATTATTTATCAGTACATTCACCCATCTATCCACACTATTTTTTTCAAGATTTTTTTTATCATTATGTCCATCTGGGCGATGAATATTGCATACATAGTCATCACTAATCTGACTACATGCAGCAGTAATAATCCATTGTAAGTTTTCTTCAATATCCTCATTTTTATGATCTTTCATATTCACGCTGAAAATATTATCCGAATTCAGTTCTTCATTAATTTCAAAATATGCAAAATCCTGAAAATCTGTCCCGATATTTTTATCAGTTGTCAATATTTGATCATACATCCTTTCAGCTTCAGTCGCTAATATATTTTCAGGTTTAATCCCATTTTTATATATCGGAATAACACCGCCTCTTGAACCATGACCACTTATATATGCGATATCTGAAGCTAATAATGCCCTTAAATTGTTATTTGAAAAAATAAAATCTTGACTTATATTTTCTCCAACAGCAAAGTCATTATATTTCACGCCATTAAAGTCAGACGAAAAATATTCAATGAACTTATTATAATCATCAATCTTATTTTCATTTGAATTACCCTCGCCTAACTTAAAAGCTGAAAACGTTGGTTTATATTCACCAATCGGTATTCCATACTGATATTCAGCATAATTCCCCATGGTATTCAAATAATATGTAGAATATATTATATTATTTGCAATATGATTATCCATTGATATTCCTTCAAATGAATAATCATTAGACAAATTAAACTTTCCTTGTTTCCAATCTTCGTTGTAAATTTGTAAATGTATATCAATGCTTTCATTATAACATAAAGTTTCTGCTATATTATCAAAATACAATTTGATTACGGAATTGGCACGATCTTTTTTTATTTCCAGCAAATCTGCAGATGCATTTACATTATCAGTAATCTGTTTCCAGCATCCATTTATTCTTCCACCTACATAATTTATATTGACTCTTTGATTGAATCGGTTGTCATTGGTATAATAATACTCTAAAACAGATTTTGACAATTCAACTGGTACTGATGAATTGTTTTTAATATTTAGAATCATATTAACAACGCTATCTTCATTGATAGTGTTAGCTAAACACGATATAGTTAGTTCAGGAAAAGCGTCATCAACATTATCATTAGGCTCACTTCCCCATATTCTCGTTCCATCAATATCGTATACAGGCATTTTAGTCCATAACACATAGCCTTCTTCTCCATCATAATTGCTATTTATTACAGAAAAATCATTTGTATTTAGCATTGCTGAATAATTGGTTGTATAAACACCACAATTGATAATCACCGAATCATTTTCGCCCAAAACATTTGTAGCTTCTAAAAAATCAAATTCTAAGTAAGCATTAGCTTGAGTTTTAAAAGGCGCTGATAATCTATGATATGTTATATTTACAGGAACGTTATTACCATAATTATTTCCACAATAATATTTATCAATCAATTTTATTGAATCAGGAGTTTCATCAACAAAATAATACCTTGCTTTATAATCGTTTATTTTTACATTTTCACTACTACTATTTTCAAGTTTAAAAACTAACTGTAGTATATTCGACTCATCTCTGATTATGTTACGTTTCAAATATAGTTTTAAAGGTCCGGTTTTCTGCAACTTAGGAATATATATATTGCGTTGAATAGTTTTAGCGTCCGCATTATCTGCCATAACAGTGACGCTATACGACGATGTTATATTTTCACCACTTGGCTATATCCATACCTTCCATGAAACCTGATATTGTTTACTATTAACGCTCAAGTCTCCTAACTCAACAATTGTCTTATCATCAATCACAGACATATTATCCGGAAGATTTAATCTAGCCTTTACATTATTGGCAATTCCATCTCCTATATTTTGGATATACGCAGTAACAGTAAACGGATTAGGCGTATATGAATCGCCTATATCATTATGAGATACTTCAAGTCTTGATGCTCCTGATACAGCAACAGCAAGTGGAGGAGTTCCATCCTGTTGTAACGAACTTAGCCCATAATATGTTTTACATATTATTTCATCACTTGTAGATATGCTTTTAGGATCCCAATATAGGCAAACTGCGCTGTCGCCATTTTCAGTTCCAATGTTTCTGCTATAATCCCACAAGTTTTGAAAAGCCATTCCCCAATTTGTAAACCTAACTCTATCAGGTGTTGAATCCTTATCAGTCCTTAACGTTCCTTGTGATATAACCGTAGGATTTGGAAGCCTATTGAATGATTGCCAATATTCAGGAACCGAATCACCGCGTAAATCTGTTTCACATGATGTATCTCCTACGCCTGGAATTCTAAACGGAGAACTGTCATTATCTCCAAGCATTGTATCGAACATTATTCGAATGCCACATGTATGCACTTCTTTATCGGTATTTTTCAAAGTATATGAATACTCTACAACATCATCCCTACCAGTATACTGATTATTAATAAATCTAAAATTCAGACTCACTAACACACCATTATATATTTGTGATGCGGTTATGGTGTTTTCTGTGAATTGGCATGCTGCGATTTTGTTTTACATTCTGAAGATATAAATATATATCTTTCCGAAGGTAAATGAAAGCGGTATTATAAGCTTGTCTTTTTCGGTACCGATAAGTTCGTCCTGCGAATAACCGATCTTTCCGAGGGAAAGCTTCGAACTGTCGGAGGCGAAGACATTGGCTGCGTAAAGTCCGTTCTGGAGATTAAGGAAGTTGGCTACGTCCCTGTTGGAGCAGTCGAAAGTGTCCTTTCCGGCACATCTTGCCGCAAACGCATTGAAAGCCTTCTGACTTCCGCAGATAGCCGTGCGGAGCGAATCAGGGCCCTTGATATCCTGCATGATCATGCATTCCTGTTCTGTATCCTTTACAGGATTGAAACTCGTGAACGCAAAATCATCGCCGACGAAGCGAACGGAGTTACGCACAAAAAGCGATGCGTAATCGGCGTAGGTATCGGAATTTTTCATCTCATCAAGATTGTAGATCGAAATTATATCACGTTTCAGATCGTTACGGGAATCGACCTCGCTCGTAAGTCCCAGTTCCTGTCTGTACGCCTTTAAAAGATTGTCGTATTCAGTCTTTGTAATGTACCCCTTGTTAAGAAGCGCATCTGCAAGGGCAATGTCCCCGTTGTTCTGCTTTCCGAGCAGTTCCTCCATCTGCGCCCTTGAAAGAAATCCGAGAAAGACCGCAAGGTCGCCCATGTTCTTGTCGAATCTTTTCTGCTCGCTGTGAATGTACTCGACCTGCTCGTTTGTCATATATCCCGACTCAACAAACAGCGAACCCAAACGTTCCTTGTATATGTTCTTGTTTACCAGTGCCTCGTTGAGCTGATCGGTCGAAATAATGTTCTTGTCAAGTAAATAGTAGCCGAATAGCTGTGCAAACATATCATTCACTTCCCTATAAAATAAAAATTATCTTATTCTATTATATATTAATTCATGGAAAATAGCAATACAATTCACTGCGGAAGTGTCATTAATTGTGCACCCTGTAAAACTATACGGAATAAGAGAACTATATAGTATAAATATTTTGACAAACACACAATAATAGGGTATAATTAAATTTATACTTTATTTTATGGAGGAGATCATATGCCTAATAAACCGTTTTACATCACTACTCCTATATATTATCCGTCTGGAAATCCGCATATAGGACACTGCTACACAACTGTAGCCTGCGACTCTATCGCACGTTACAAGCGAATGCAGGGCTACGATGTAATGTTCCTCACAGGAACTGATGAACACGGTCTTAAAATAGAACAGAAAGCAGCCGAAAAGGGCGTTACACCTAAGGAATACGTTGATGAGATCGTAGAAACTTTCAAGAAGCTCTGGGGCTACATGAACATAAGCTACGACAGATACATCCGTACAACTGACGAATACCACATCGAGACAGTACAGAAGATATTCAAGGCTCTCTACGACAAGGGTTACATCTACAAGGGCGAATACTCAGGCAAGTACTGTACTCCTTGCGAAAGCTTCTGGACAGAATCACAGCTCGTTGACGGCAAGTGTCCTGACTGCGGACGTGAAGTTACTGAAGCCAAGGAAGAAGCTTACTTCTTCAAAATGTCACCTTTCGCCGAAAGGATCGAAAAGCTCCTTACAGAAACTGACTACTTAAGACCTAAGACAAGAGCTACTGAGCTCGTAAACAACTTCATCAAGCCGGGCCTTGAAGACCTCTGCGTTTCAAGAACCACATTCAAGTGGGGTATTCCGGTTACTTTCGATGACAAGCACGTTGTTTACGTATGGATAGACGCACTTTCAAACTATATCTCAGCTCTCGGATACGGCAACGAAGCATACAAGGACTACGATAAGTTCTGGCCTGCAGACGTTCACATGGTTGCAAAGGACATCATGAGATTCCACGCTATCATCTGGCCGGCAATGCTCATGGCTCTTGACCTTCCGCTCCCGAAGCACCTTGCTGTACACGGCTGGATCACATTCAACGGCCAGAAGATGAGCAAGTCACTCGGCAACGTAGTTGATCCTTTCGTTCTCGGTGAAAGATACGGCGCAGATGCTATCCGTTACCACATTCTCCGTGAAATGGCTCTCGGCGCAGACAGTTCATTCTCAAACGAGATCATGATAAACCGCATAAATTCGGACCTTGCGAACGGACTTGGCAACCTCGTTTCAAGAACAGTTGCAATGGTTGAAAAGTACTTCGGCGGCACACTTCCTGAAGAAAAACAGTCAGGCGAATTTGACGACGACCTCATCAGCATGGCTGAAGGACTCCGCGCAAAGGTTGACGAATACGTTGAAAACACTCAGATAAACAATGCACTCGCTGAGATCTTCACAGTTATCTCACGTGCAAACAAATATATCGACGAAACAGCTCCTTGGGTACTCGCAAAGGATGAAGCAAACAAGCCAAGACTTGCCTGTGTTCTTTACAACCTCCTCGAAGCTGTAAGAATCTCAACAACTCTTCTCAGCGCATTCATGCCGACAACAATGCCGGAAGTATGGAGACAGATCGGCGCTTCAGAAAGCGACGTTTCATACGAAAACGCAGCAAAGTTCGGCGTTCTTCCTGCAAACGTAACCGTTCACAGAGGCGACGCTATATTCCCTCGTATTGACGTTGACAAGGAGATTGAAGAACTCAATGCACTCATCAGACAGAACGCTCCTGCTTCAGAAGAACCAGAGATCGAAGTTGAACCGCTCGCTCCGCAGATCGCTATCGACGATTTCTTCAAGTCAGATCTTCGTGTAGCAAAGATCGTTAAGTGCGAAAAGGTAAAGAAGTCCAAGAAGCTTCTCTGTTCACAGCTCGATGACGGTATGGGCGGAAGACAGGTTGTTTCAGGCATCGCACAGTGGTACAGCCCTGAAGATCTCATCGGCAAGAAGGTAATACTGGTTGCAAACCTCAAGCCTGCTGTACTCTGCGGCGTGGAAAGCAACGGCATGATCTGCTGTTCCGATATGCCTGACGGCAGTGCAAAGGTCATCTTTGTAGACGACTCTGTTCCTTGCGGCAGCAAGATCAGATAATAAACGGTTAATATATAGCGGAAACTCTGACCGGCGTTTCTGCAATATTAATAATATAGAACATTTTTATTTATTAAAGGAGTTAGAAAAATGAACAACGAAAAAACATCTATCGGCATTCCTGTAGGGCTCATGGGGGCAGCTCTCTATTTCACAATTCTCGTAGGCGGACAGACTCCGTTCCTTCTTCTTGCAGCTTACGTTTTCTTCTTTGAAAAGAACGACTGGCTCAAGAGAACAGCTGTAAAGGCATTCACACTCGACGTAGTTCTTGCTATCGCTTACTACCTCCTCGGAATCGTTCCTGATCTTACAAGCATGATCGGTGACATCATCAGCATCTTCGATTCAGGCAGCTACCACAGCTTCTCAATTCCATTCATTTCACCTCTCGTTTCAGTTTTAAGAGACTGCGTAAACATCGTAGAAAAGGTATTCTTTATCCTTTTAGGCTTCTCAGCAATGAAAAAATCAGATATCGCTATTGCTGCAATAGACAAGATAGCAGATCAGGTTACAGGCGTTGTTTCAAACGCAGCTGCCAAGGTTGTTTCAACAGTTAAGAAGGAAGAACCAAAGGCTGAAGAAAACAAGGCTGAATAATTTCAAGGTTCCGTTTTCAACAAACTTTAGAAAAGATGTTAAAAGGCTGTACGGCAAGCGCCGTACAGCCTTTGTTTTTACCTGAAACATTTATATAAAGCGGAACCCGCAGTTCCCGCTTACGGAAAATCAGCTTTTCCTTATATTCAGACTTTTATTCCACACATTATTGTCCCGATCATGTTGTTCTTTATACTGCAGTCTCTGATACTTTTCCTGCCACCTGTCTGAGGCTGAGTTTCCTCTTTCTCATTATCAGCTTTGCCTGTACTATTCCGAGGCAGAAGAGCATTGCAAATGCCGCTGATGAAAAAGCTGAATGATAAAAAGTCAAATAAACGGCCATCTCTCTATCCTTAAATCCGATAATATCAACTGCATTATTAACTGCTGATTCCTCAATCAAGTAAATAAATCTGAACACCGAAGCAAGTTCAAGAATCATGGAAATACCGGCTGTAATATAAAACAGAACAGGATTTGCATGCTTTCTTATAAAAAAGAAGTCAGCTGTTGCTGCTATACCTAACAGCGATATAACCATCATGGCGATTGTACCCGGAGCTATCCTATGATAAGCTGCCTCAAATGTAAGAAGGTGCTGCAGGCCGCCGTAAACAAACGTACTGCACATTATTATTCCTGACACTTTCGGATCAGCGGTCTTCTGAACCGACCTGAAAGTACCATATATAAGGCTGCCTACTATAAAAATCATTAATAATCCAACCAGCATGCTTATGATGATCATAGAAAAGCTATCCGTTTCTGTAAAAGCAGTCTTCAATATCGTACTGAACTTTTCACCTGATACAGCGCTGGCAACAAAAGCGTTTCCGACAACCGACATCAACATTAGTACCGCACTTACTGCATATACGGCTGTCTGCAGCCTTCCTGCCTTGCCGCTCTCAATGACCGGCTGTTTTTCCGGATAGCTTCTCCAGTCATCTCCCGTTATAAGCTCGTCCATTGAGATATCAAAGTATTCAGATATCTTCTTTGCTGTCATAAGGTCCGGATAACGTGCTCCGCATTCCCAGCGTGATACCGCCTGTCTTGTTACATAAAGATGATCTGCCAGCGTCTGCTGCGTTATACCTTTCTGTTCTCTCACAGTTTTCAGTTTTGTTCCGAATTCCATATCATTTACCTTCCTTTTAATATGTTTTTCCGTTTGTGTCTTTTATGCGATCTTCGAAGATATCTTTATTATATCCGCTCATCCCGTCAAAAACAAGAAACACTATCGAAAAACGCTGAAAAACCGTGTTACCACTTTGGTGCAGGGGTATTCTGCATGCATATTTGCAACCTTTAAACAACATGGTTGCAGTCTTTCTGTTTTTTAGTATATCACATCATACACAGCAAAGCAATACCGCACCCCGCGGATAATTCCACGGAGTGCGGTATTTTTATAGTTTATAGAAAATGCTTATCAGTCAAGACTTGTGATCTTCTTTGAGATGAACTGGCGGAGTGTTGCGAGGTCTGTGAGCTGAATATCTCCGTCATGTGTTGTGTCGGCAGCCTTAAGAGAGTCTCCTTCAAGCTTCTTATCACCGATAAGGTAAAGTGAAAGGAGTGAAAGGTCTGTTATGTCGATCTTTCCGTCGCAGTCAATGTCACCTGTCTTAACAGTTCCAGGCTGTGTTGTCGGTACTGTAGTAGGTGTAGTCTCAGCAACAGCTGTGTACAGATCTTTCGGAAGCTCATCAAGAGTAATTACGTAGTCGCTGTTGTAAACTGCCTTGATGCTGTCCTTTGTGTTCCACTTTGAATCTGTGATCCACTCTGTATGCCATGTCATGAAGCTGCTCCAGTATGCACCGTCTGATACAAGATTTTCAGGGTTCGGGATAGATCCGTTTTCGTGAAGGATTACCGGTGTTTCTGTACCAACAACGTCAACCACCTTGTTGTACATACCGATGAGCGAACCGTCATTTTCAACGTATGTATCTGCACCGACGATATCTACGTATTCATCGCCAGGATACCATTCTGCAGGAACAGATGCTGTAAATCCGAGTGACCAGATAAGGTTGTCGAGTTCCCATTCATTTGTGTACTTCTCGTACATCATCTTCCAGAGCTTCTTGAAGTTCTCGGCGCCGCCTTTGCCCCACCAGAACCATGCTCCGTCAAATTCGTGGAACGGTCTCCAGATAACAGGAATGCCTGCATCCTTGAGTTCCTTAAGAGCTTTAGCGCCCTTGTCCATAGCTGCTGAGAGAGCCTTATATTCGTCTGTGCCAGGTGTAAGAGCCTTGTCCCAGTCGAGATCATCAGCCTTGCTTGCGTCATAGTCTCTTGAGAAGTCAGATCCGCAGTGCCAGCAAATCGTAACGATACCGCCCTTTTCGAACCATTCCTTCGCTCTCTTGTTTACGCCGTCGAAGTCATCGCCCATGTAGTCGAGGCCTCTCATAGCCGGGAGCTTGCCGCTTGCATCCTTGATATAGTTCATTTCATAGTCAGCACCGCCGGACATCCATGTAGATTCCTGCTGACCTGAGATAATTGCCTTGCCGTATTCGCTGCAGATGTAGCTGTAGAGTGACTTCGTTGCAGCAGATGCGTTCTTGTTTGAAAGTGCAGCCTTTGAAGCATCTACCTTTGTAGCTTCTGCCTTTGTGAGCGTGAAATAGTCAAGATCTGTCCAGCCCCAGCTGCTCTCAACTGCGATAGTATTTTTGCCTTCCTTGAGTGAGATTACAGTACCAGGTGTCTCGATGAACTTTTCAGTATAAGGGAATGAAACATTCTCAGCAACTACACCGTTTACGAGAACGTTCTGGATCTTTCCGCCTTCATCGTAAGCCTGCTTGTAGCCGAATACCATTTTGTAAAGGCCTGCTTCCTTAGCATTTACTGTGAATGTAAGAGTATCCTTTGCAGTCTGGAGATATACATACTTACCGCCGCTTGCATCACCTGACTTAACGATCTCAGTTGTGCCGCCGCCTGTAAGAGCACCGTTTTCAAATTCGATCTTCTCGCCGTCCTTTATATACTCCATAGGTTTTTCGCCTGTGGAATTAGTTGGAGAAACCGTCGGAGAAGGCGAAGGAGAAGCCGCAGCAGTAGGTGACGGAGAGGGTGCAGTTGTCGGTTTTGCGGTTGCAGTCGGGTTGACAACCGGTGCAGTTCCGTTTGAATAGAGGTCCTTCGGGAGTTCATCAAGTGAGATACAATAGTCACTTGTGTACATTTCCTTTAAATCTTCCTTCTTGTTGAATACAGGATTCGAAAGGAAGTTTATGTTGTCTGAACCACCGTCATACCAAGGGCAGAAGTAAAGCCAGTTAGCATGTTCAGTTTCAATGTTTGAAAGAGTTGAAATACAGTCGCATTCAGCCATTGCAACCATCTTGGTCTTGTCTGTAAGATTTACAAGGCTCCAGAATGTGCTTCCTGCTGCTGTATCGTCGTGTTCAACTGACGGCTGCCAGTTGTTTTCGGCAAGATATTTTGTACAACTGTACTTGTCGTATGCAACGAGGTCTACGTATTCATCACCCGGATACCAGTCGCCTGATGTTGCATAGTCATAGCCGTTCCATTCCCAGATGATATTGTTGAGGCCGTATGTTTCTGTAAGAGTCTTGTATGTGAGCTGCCATACGTCCTTGTATACCTTGGAACCGTTCTTGCCCCACCAGAACCATGAGCCTGTCTCACCGCCGCCGCCTTCAGCTTCGTGAAGCGGTCTGAAGATAAGAGGAACACCTGCGTCCTGAAGCTTACCTATCTGTTCAGCAAGGAGCTTTAAGCAGAGCTGGTAGTATTCGTATTCCTTTGTGCCCTTTGTACATACCTTGGATGTATCGAAATCAGTTTCATCCGGCTTGTATGTAGCCTGTGCCCAGTCAACCTTGTCGCCTACCTTGTAGTCAGCAAAATTGTTCGGAACGGTAATATGCCATGAAGCAGTCGCAATACCGTTGTTTCCGTACTGGTTCTTTGTACACCACTCGATTATTCTTTCAGTTGTTCCGTCATCAGATCCGTAGAGAGGATTAGCCTGATTGAGATAGTCAAAGCCTCTGATAGCCGGATAAACGCCTGTTGTGTCCTTGATGTACTGGAACTCTGTTTCAAAATCATGAGGACCGTACTTGTAGATCTCCTGCTGACCGGAAATAGTGTGTTCACCGTAAACAGAAGCAAGGTAGTTCATGAGGCTCTGAGTTTCCTTTGTGGCATTCTTGTTTGAAAGTGCCGCATTGCCTGAAACAGTCTCATATACTCTTTCCTTAACTTCAAGATAGTCAAACTTTGTCCAGCCCCATGACTTGGAGATCTTTATTGTGTTCTTGCCCTTGTTAAGCTTTACAGTAGCCGCGGTAAAAGGTGTGTAGGTACCTGAACCCTCTGCAATTGAAATGTTTCCTGCAGATACATCATTTACATAAAGGTTCTGCTGTTTTCCGCCGCCGACACCGTCTGCAGCCATGATGATGTCATACATACCGTCTGCATCAGCATTTACTGTTACTGTAATAGTACCGTCCTCTGTCATGTAGAGAACAGATCCGCCGCTTGCGGCAGAATCCTTATCCACCTTTACAGTTCCTGTGAATTCAGCATCTTCAAACTCGTACTTTGCTGAAGCTGCCTGTACAGAAGCAGGCATGTTCTGCGGATAACCACTGAAAACTGAAGCTGTAAGTGCAAGTGCAGCTGTCATGCTGCAGATTCTTCTTAATTCTTTTGAAATCAACTTAAATTCCTCCTAAAATAAATACTATAACAATTCACTTTCGGTCAGCCGGCCACATACCTACCGGCCATATTATCGTAATTTAATTATATCACATAGAATTTAATATTTCAATTATGCAACATCACAGAAATTAGCATTGATAATATATGATAAATACTTAAATTAAGTCGCTTTTCATTTAAGTAATTTAAGTAAAACAAAAGATCCCTTCACTCCATCATCTGAAATGAAAGGATCTTACACGAATCATCCTACAGTATGCTGTTTATTATATCTTTCCGTAAGATATGCCTGGATCACTGCCGAAATATCGATCTGTTCCCTTCTGGCATATTCCTCAAGCCACCTCGGAAGAGTGACTGTCGCTTCTGTCTTGCTGTTGTAATAGTACTTTGCGTACTCGTCCACATCCACGTTCACAGTCTGAAAAAAGGCTCTTGAATATCCGTCACCCACATACGGTCTCAGGGTCTGGATATCCGATGGTTCAGGAATCCGCTCTTTTTTCATGATAAGATTGTAAATGTATCCTGCGAGAAGATTCACTGCATTCGCCAGTGCCTGATCAAAACTGCTTCCGAAAGCTGCAAGATTATTCAGATCAGAAAACACCACGCAGTATTTACCATCCGGGCGCTGAAAAAAACATCCTGGATATGAATATATCAACTGTTATCCTCCTTCCGTTCCATTCTTTAAGCAGCCCCGCAGAACCGGATCTGCTGTTAGTCAGAATTTATACCGTTATCATCTATAGATATTATACGCACTACTTCCTTCTTTGTCAATAATAATCACAATAGTAACATATAAAAATCATAATTTGATCATAGTAAAAACGAATTCTGTCAGGTGCATAAAAGCCGCCGTTTCTTTTACGTTTATACATAAAATATTTGCCTTTGGTGTAACGTTGTGATATAATTATTATGAATGTCAAAACAGATAAGGAAGGAGGAATCCGTATAAAGCAGCATGTCACTCCGCTGATCATGACAGTGGTTACTGCAGTTTCACTGGCCGGATGCTCACTGGGCGGTGGTATCGAGACCTATCTTAAACCGCCTAAACTCAGCGAACAGCATGAACAGATATACAACGCCCTGATCAACACAGAAGGCTCTAAAATAAGCCTTAAATATCCTAAATCCGGTTCCTATCTTTCCGCATTCGTTGTGGATGACATCGATGACGAACCATCCGAGGAAGCGATCGTTTTCTATGATAAATCTAATTATACCGGAAGCGATAATTCCACACTCAGAGTCAATTTTCTCGATCAGAAGGAAGGTCGCTGGGAATCCATGTACGACTTCTCCGCCGAAGGAAATGAAGTCGAACGCGTATTTATCTCAAAACTAGGTGCTTCCGACATAAAAAATGTAATTATCGGCACCAGTTTTCAGGGTGAAAAAAGCGCCCAGCTGTTTTCCTATAACGACAAACAGAAACCTGAACCTGAGTCCTTAGGCTCATACGCTGCCATGGACATCACTGATATAAACAACGACTCCATGAACGAGCTGCTCATGATAAACCGCACTCCTGACGGAAACACTGCTCAGCTGAAATGGATCGATGAAAACGGTGAACTTGCTGACAGCTCTGTACTGGCACTGACACCCAACACCACCGATGTACTCCAGATGATCTACGGTAAACTCAGCGAAAACACTACCGCTGTTTATCTCGACTCATACATAAACACTAATACTATTATAACGGAAATACTTCGCCCGGAAGTAAAGGACGACAAGCTCTCTCTGGTTCCTGTTACAGCGGATAACGTGGATTCATCACCTGTAAACGGAACAGTCCGGAACTCATCACTTCTCTCCAGAGATATCGATGGTGACGGAATCATTGAGATCCCTGTAAATTCGGTTTTCAAAGGATATGAAGACAAACCGGATACCGAACAGATCAGCATGACCAACTGGTATATAATTGAAAACAACATGTTTATCAGAAAATATTCGGGTTACTACAGCATAACAGACGGCTACGCATTTATGATCCCTGAAAAATGGGAAAACAAAGTTACCGTCCGTACAGCAAATGACGATATAATCTTCTGCAAATACGACGAAAAGGTTGAAAATCAGACCCAGCTTATGCGTATCTGCGTAACCAGTTCCGAAGAAGCGGAAAGTATAATAAAAGAAAAGGAATATGCCGACTATGTAAAGATAAGCTCAAACGGCGAAACAGTTTATCTGGTGTGCCGGCCGATATACAGCGGTCCTCTTGCACTTTCGGCAAGCGAAATACAGTTTAATTTCAAAATAATTAATTAAAGAAGGAGAAGAATATGAAAAAGATACTTGTATGTGAAGACGAAGACGTTATCCGCGACTTTGTTGTCATCAATCTCAAACGTGCCGGATACGATGTAACTGACGTAAACTGCGGTGAAGAGGCTCTTCGTGTCTTCGAAAGTGAACACGGAAACTTTGACGTAGCATTGCTTGACATCATGATGCCTGGTATCGACGGTTTCACAGTCTGCAAAAAACTCAGGGAAAAGAGCTCAACTCTCGGAATAATCATGCTTTCTGCAAAAACTCAGGAAATGGACAAGGTAAGCGGTCTTATGATCGGAGCCGACGACTACATGACCAAGCCGTTCTCTCCTTCCGAACTCACAGCCCGTGTAGATGCCATCTACCGTCGTGTTCTCATGAGCTATTCCAAGTCAGATGAACCGCCGGTAATTGAATCAGGCCCGTTCCAGCTCAATCTCAAGAGCCGTACAGTTTCAAAGAACGGAAAACTTATCGATCTTACTCAGGTAGAGTACCAGATACTCGAATATTTCATGAACAACAAGAATACTGCTCTCGACAGAACAAGCATTCTTAATCACATTTGGGGCGAGTCTTACGTCGGTGACGAAAAAATAGTCGACGTAAACATAAGACGAATCAGAATGAAGATCGAAGATGAACCATCAAGTCCGCAGTACATCATAACAATGTGGGGATACGGCTATAAATGGACCGAAAAATAAGTTTTAAACCTCTTTTGCAACCGAGTAAAACGCCTGAAAAAGGGCGGATTTCAAAGGATTCCATAGTATACAGATGGATATTCAACAACCTTGTGGTACTGGTACTTGTCCTCATTGTTATTGCAACCATAATGATCTTTGTTATACAAAACTACTACTATACTGCAACCCAGCAGTATCTTAAAGCAGAGCTTACTTCTATCACCGACGTACTCAAAAAGTATTCAACTGATACGACCAAAAACTACTCGGCAGAAGTACGCAACATGGTTGAAACCTTTTCAGACAAGGACAAGATGGAACTGATGGCTATCAACTCTAAAGGAAAAGTAGTTCTTACTTCATCAGGGTTCTCACCTGATGACTCAGTCTCAATGAACGACTATGATGAAGCAATGACAAGCGGAGACTACAGTTACTGGCACGGCAGATCTGAAAATAACGAAAAAATAATGGCTGCTTCTTATCCGGTCGAAGCAAAGAATTCAGATTATTCCGCTATGCGCGTAGTCGTCTCCATGTCCGAGGTTGACAGCAGAATAACAACCTATATTCTTGTAATAATCGGTTTATGCCTGCTGACAATTCTTCCTCTTGTCTTCTCCGGAATATACTTTGTCGGATCAATCGTGCGTCCTGTACAGAAAATAAGCAGTGCAACCAAGAAATTCGCTATGGGAAAATTCTCTGAACGTATCCCGGTCGAAACAGACGACGAACTTGGTCAGCTCTGCCGTTCCATCAACGATATGGCCGATGAGTTGTCAACCGCCGAAGCAATGAAAAACGAATTCATTTCCTCAGTATCACACGAACTACGTACACCGCTCACAGCGATCAAGGGATGGGCTGAGACCATCGACGCGGAGAATGATGAGGAAACTACCAGAAAGGGCATCAGAGTTATTGTCAGCGAAACAGAGCGTCTTTCGCAGATGGTTGAGGAACTTCTTGATTTCTCACGTATGCAGAACGGAAAGTTCACTCTTCAGATGTCAATGCTCGACATCCTTGCCGAACTCGAGGATGTAATACTCATCTACACTCAGAAAGCACGTCACGACAACACTCAGATAAGTTATAACTCACCGGAAATGCTGCCGTTCGTATACGCTGACAAGAACCGTATAAGGCAGGTATTCATCAACATAATCGATAACGCTATCAAATACTCAAGCAGTCCTGATCACAAAAGCTTGATCGAGATAAACGCCAGTCAGCTTGATGAGGATCACCTTTCAATCACTGTAAAGGACAACGGATGCGGTATTTCCGCCGCTGACCTTCCTAAGGTAAAAACAAAATTCTATAAAGCAAACCACACCAAACGTGGTTCAGGAATCGGTTTAGCGGTTGCAGACGAGATCGTAACCATGCACCACGGAAGTCTTAACTTAACAAGCGAAGAACACGTAGGTACGACTGTTCAGATCATTCTGCCAACTGCGGAATCCGGTTTGATCGAACTGTAAACCAGAACAGAAAGAGGTAAACATGAGCAAAGAAGTTTACAAGTCAAAAATCGGCGGTCAGGCGCTGATCGAAGGGGTCATGATGAAGGGGGTTCACAAAGGGGCAATGGCATGTCGTCTTCCTGACGGTACCATAGACCTTGAAACATGGGACGAAAACAACGGAAAAAGCGCTCCATGGTACAAGAAAACACCATTTATAAGAGGCAGTTTCAACTTTGTTTCATCACTTGTTACAGGCTACAAATGCCTTATGAAATCAGCTGAAAAGCAGATGACTGAAGAAGATTCCGAAGAGGAAATGACCAAGTTCGAGAAGTGGCTCACTGATAAGCTCGGAGAAAACCTTATGAGCGTTCTTTCAGGTATTGCAATGGTCTTTGGCGTAGTTATCAGCTTGTTTCTCTTCAAGTTTATCCCTACTTTCTGCACCAAACCGCTTGAAAACGTAACTGTGCTCAGAACAGCTGTTGAAGGCATTCTTAAAATAGCTATTTTCATAGGGTATCTTGCAGTCACAGGTATGTCAAAGGATATTAAACGCACCTATGAGTATCACGGTGCAGAGCATAAAACCATCGCATGTCTCGAAGCACATGAGGAACTGACGGTTGCAAACGTTAAAAAGCAGGTTCGTTTCCATCCTAGATGCGGTACAAGCTTCATTTTCATCACTCTTTTTACAAGCATCTTCGTATTCTGCTTTATTCCGTCATTTTCTGAATTCGGAAAAGCAGCACGTATATTCATGAGGCTCGGTATCCAGCTTGCCCTTCTTCCGTTCATTATAGGTATATCCTATGAACTCATCAGACTTGCCGGAAAAAAGACCAATACATTCACGAAAATAATATCTGCACCGGGTCTTCAGATCCAGAGACTCACAACGCGTGAACCGGATGATTCTCAGATAGAAGTTGCAATCGCAGCAATCAAACCTTGTATACCAGAGAACCAGGAGGATGACGTTTGGTAACCGCAGGTACAGTTTTAAACGATATAAAAAACAGGTTTAAAAATGCTGGAATTGAAGACTATGTTTTTGAAAGCAGATGCATAGTTGAAAGTGCATTAAACCTTTCTCATTCAGAGCTTATAGCCAACCCTGACAGACAGATTGCATCAGAAGATGAAACCCTCATCTGTGCAATGGCAAACCGTCGTCTTGAAGGCTATCCTCTGCAGTATATAGTCGGAAAATGGGAGTTCTTCGGACTTCCGTTTTTTGTTGGCGAAGGCGTTCTTATACCACGTCAGGATACCGAAACTCTGGTTGAATGCGTTTTAAACGATGCTGTAAATCTTGAACGTCCACATATACTCGATCTGTGCAGCGGCAGCGGATGCATTCCGGTAGCACTTGAAAAACATCTTAAAAATGCAGACATAGGCGCTGTAGAGTATTCTGATGCAGCTCTTGACTATCTCAACATGAACATACGTCTTAACAACTCATCAGTTAAGGTTTACAAGGGCGATGTTCTTGATCCTGAATACTTTTTAAACTTCAGTGAACTTGATATAATAACATCCAACCCTCCGTATCTTACAGATGAAGATATGGCAAACCTTCAGAAAGAGGTTGCATACGAGCCCGAAATGGCTCTTGCAGGCGGTTCAGACGGTTTAATGTTCTATAAGGTAATAACAGCGTTCTGGAAACACTGTCTTAAACCAGGAGGAAGGCTCTACTACGAAATAGGCATACATCAGGAAGATGATGTATCACAGATACTAAGCGAAAACGGGTTTACAAACATTGAAACCCACCCTGATCTGTGTGGCGTTATACGCGTTGTATCCGGTGTTTACAACGGTCAGTCACTTATATAACATCAGTTTACAGGTTAATTCAACCATAATAAAAGGTCGTCAACCAGCTTCAAGTTGGTTGACGACCTTTTTTCATGTTTATAAGTTTAATAAGTATTTACAAACCAGAGTTTCAGGCTTCGCTTGCTTCCACGTCTTTTTTATGAAACAGTCTCTTGAAAAAGCCCTTTTTCTCTTCCTTGTTTGCATCAGTTGCAATCAGTCTGAACTGTTCCTGTTCAGCTCTGTGGAGCTGCTGCTGCTGATCAAGTAGCTTCTGAAGGTCTGCAATCTGTCTGTCCTTGGCTGAAAGCTGTTCCTGAAGCTGTTTATCCTTCATTTCAAGCTGCTGCTGCATCTTCAGGTGCTGGTCAGTATTGCTGTCCATAAGCTGCTTTATCTGCTGGTCCTTTGAGCTTATCTGTTCTGATAAAACCTTTAAAGTTGCATCAAAGTAGGATGAAAACAGGTTTGTCTGTGCCTGAAGGCTGAGATCTTCGTATATTCCGTCGCCTTCGCCCTGCTGGTTTATAGGAGCATCTGCAAAGAGTTCAAGTGCATCCTTGCTTATGAGTTTCATCTTTCCGTTATACTTTACAAACTTGTTTAACGAACTGTCTGTCTGGTTTAATCGTTTGTAAACTGCCTGAGTTGTTACATTTGCAAGTGTTGCAAATTCCTTTATCGTAACATACTGCTGTTCTGTTTGTTCCATATATTTTCCTCCCGGGGATCTCGATCTGTTGTCAACTATATTATTGACCTTTATTTAACTGTAGTTTAATTATATACCTTTTCATCACGGTTGTCAATAGAATTTTTCGGTTAACAAACTAAAGCTATCGTCCTTTACAGCACGTATTTCCGAGGTTTAAAGAGGTTTAACACAATTTCTGTCAACCATGAAACCGCACATGCGTTCGCAAACCACGTGGTTTCATGGTTTGCGGTTTGCAGTTGCATGCTGGTTGGTTGCAAAGGTTTAATGGTTTAAAATTTGGTTGTAAACCATATTTTTTTATGATTTTAAAGTGCTTGCAAGCTTCTTTTTCTCCCTTAATACATATAAATAGGAAAAGCACAAATCAAGGATAAAAATGCCTAAAGCAAAATTTGGAGCGTCTATATGTGCATTATATTGTTATTTTGTACGATATTGTAACTACGAAATGGAAACCTTTAGGAGAAAAAATACCTCTTAGGGCGAAACGACTACCTCTTAGGGCGAAAGGGTTGAAATCATCTGAAATATATTTTATAATAAAAGCATAGAAAACAGCAAAACACAATCAAATAAAAAACAAATTATAAAAAACTAAAAATCAAAAAGAAAACGTAAATTCAGGAGGAAAAAACTATGAAAACAATTTATAATGAAAGCCTTGGTAACACAGAACTCATCTACACAGCATTCAGCGAAACAGACGAGGAAACAAAGGAAAAAGTATACGGAATCATGGTAAAGGACACACACGCACACCGAGAAACCATACTGCACAGCTTCACAACAAAGCGTGATCAGGCAATAGACTTTATCGAAACACTGGTTAGAAACATCGTAGAACCAGATTTCGTAAGAGAAATAGCAGAAGACTATATTCTCGCTTAAAATAAGAAATCATCGAAAACAGCAATTCGGCTGGTTTTCTCCTTTTATATTATAACAGTATCGGAAA
>JBGUVZ010000413.1:0-4876 GCA_045220685.1 Oscillospiraceae bacterium
GTATGGAAACCAAGAATGAAAATGACTACCGCTTCGTTTATGTGGTACAGAACATACATGCGGAAACCATAAAAATGCAGGAAATGCTGAAGGATTACGAGGAACGTGCTTCAACCGATCCGCTTACAATGGTCTTCAATCACGCACGTATTGAAACTGAAATGCGTAACGCAATTGAAGATTTTAAAGATAAAGGCACATCTGCCGGTCTGATGATCCTTGACATCGACCATTTCAAGAATGTCAATGACACCTATGGCCATGCAGTAGGTGACTCCACACTCGTTCATCTGGCAGAAACGATGAAGAATACATTCACAGGCAGAAACGCACCTGTCGGACGCTGGGGCGGCGAAGAATTTGTCGTTGTTCTGTACGGTGAAAATGAAGATTCATTGTTTAAGAATGCTGAAGCACTCCGTAATGCCGTAAAGAATGAACCGTTCGCCGGAGTCGGCAATATCACATGCAGTATCGGAATAACAATGCTCAGAAATGAAGATACTACAAAATCATGGTTTGACCGTGCCGATCACGCACTTTACACTGCCAAGTCAGAAGGCAGAAACCGCGTATGCAGGGAGTAACTGAGCTGCAATAACATAAAAATATTTTAGTAAGATAAGACTGCGAAGGTTTCCTTTGCAGTCTTTTTGTATGTACAGAAAAAACTGCTCCACTTGATAAACCCGCGAAAATATGGTACAATAATAATTCATGCAGACATTTCCCGAAGAAAATCGAAAGGAATAAAAGAGATGACAGTTATAATTGCCGAAAAACCGAGTCTTGCGAGAAATATTTCATCGACCATAGGTGGAATGGCAAGACGTGACGGATTTTTCGAGGGGAACGGATATATCGTTACGTGGGCGTTCGGACATCTGTTTACTCTGGCTGACATAGAAACATACAATCCTCTTCCGGAGGGTGAAAAATACTGGACACTTAAGAACCTGCCGTGCTTTCCTGAGACTTACCGATTTGAGCTGAAAAAGGACAGCAAGGGCAAGCAGGATGACGGTGTCCGCAAGCAGTTTGAAACGATAAAGGCACTCTGTCTTCGTGAAGATACCGACACTATCGTAAACGCAGGGGACTCGGACCGTGAGGGTGAGATCATCGTCCGTCTGTGTATCAGGAACGCTCTTAAAGGTCACGATGCTCCAAAGCTTATAAAGCGTCTCTGGCTTCCTGACCAGACACCTGAAACGATCACCAAGGCTCTCTCAGAAATGCTCGATGACAGCGAGTACGACAATCTTGCTGACGAAGGCTTTGCGCGTATGTACATCGACTGGCTCTACGGTGTAAATCTCACAAGATACGCTACACTGAAAAGCGGTACACTGCTTCGTGTGGGAAGAGTCATCGTTCCGATAGTAAAGGCTATCTACGAGCGTGATATGGCGATAAAGAATTTCGTTCCGGAAAAATACTACTCACTTGTGAGCAAGGCTGAGACGAACGGTGCAGTCGTTCTTCTTCAGAGCAAGGCGAAATTCGACAAGGATAAGCTTGCAGATGCACAGGCACTTGCAGATAAATACAACGCGGCAGATGCGATCGTAACCGGAGTGAAGAGAAAGAAGGACAAGCTCCTTCCGGGCAAGCTCTATTCGCTTACCAAGCTTCAGAATGTTCTCGGCAAGAAATATAAGATGTCGATGCACGACTCACTTGCAATCGTTCAGAAGCTCTATGAAGAAGGATATGTGACCTATCCGCGTACCAACTCGGAATATCTTGCGACAGCGGAAAAGGACAAGATAAAGAAGATCATCGAAAATGTAGCGAAGCTCGGCTATCCGGTGGAATTCAAGGACAGCAAGACCATCTTCGATGACAGCAAGATAGAATCGCACTCGGCACTGACACCTACATACAAGATACCGGACAAGAACAAGCTCAGCGACGACGAAAAAAAGGTCTACGCAACGATCATGAGGCGTTTTGCGGCAGTGTTCTGTGCAAAGCCGTGTATCGCTGACAAGACTGAGATCAGGATAGATGTAGGCGGCATGGAGGAGTTCACTCTGAAGGGAACGGTCATCGTTGAACCGGGCTGGACGAAGTACGACGACTGCACTCTTAAGGACAAGGTGCTTCCGGCTCTTTCCAAGGGCGACAAGGTGAACACGGACTTCAAACCGGTGGAAAAGGAAACATCACCGCCGAAGCACTACACGATCGAGACACTCAACAATTATCTCAAGAATCCGTTCAAGGAGGACAAGGCTGCTCTTAAGGATCAGGAAAACCAGCCTGAGGAAGAGAGAATGGGAGCCGACGATGCCGAAGAATACAGAGCCATATTTGAAGGCCTCGAACTCGGAACAGAGGCCACACGAACCGGAATAATCGACAACGCCAGAAAGAGCAAGTACATCCTGCTTAAGAAGGATGTCTACACTATTCTGCCTGATGGTATCTTCCTTGTTGAAGCGCTTATGCGTATGCATATCGGTATGGATAAATACAAGACCGCCGAGCTTGGCCGTTCGCTGAAAAAGGTTTACCGCGGTGAGATGAAGGTAGAGGACAGCACCGGCCTTGCACGCCGTGAGATAGAAGAGGTCTTCTCCGGATCGATGATGACCGCCGAAGATTCCGACGACGGATTTGTAGGCGATATAGCCGGAAAATGTCCTTTGTGCGGAAATGACGTAAAGCGCACAAAATTCGGATACGGATGCAGCGGATACAAGGAAGGCTGTAAGTTTTCGATAAACGGCGTAATATGCCACAGAGTTATTTCGCTTGCAAATGTAAAACTTCTTCTTTCAGAAGGAAGAACAGCGAAGATAAATAATTTCATCTCCAAAAACGGAAAGCCATTCTCAGCGTACTTAAAGCTTGAAAACGGCAGAGCAGTGTTTGATTTTTCAGACTGATAACATATAACAGAAAGCCCCCGCCTTCGGCGGGGGCTTTCCACGTATTTAAGCGATCTCGTCGCTGTATTTCGGTTCACATGTGAGGTTCACGCCAAGACGCTTGAATGTGAGCTCATCCTGCTGTGAAAGGATAACTGTCGAATGAACTTCGCAGCCTTTGAGCTTGTCAATCTGGTCTGCAGCGATCTTTGCCTTTTCACTTGTTGTTGCGCAGATGGAAAGTGCGATAAGTGTTTCATCAGTGTGGAGACAAGGGTTGTTGTTTCCGAAGTGTGAAACCTTGAGTTCCTGAATAGGTTCGATAACTTCAGGTGACATGAGAAGTACATCGTCGTCAATGTTTCCGAAGTGCTTGAGAGCATTGAGGATAAGTGCTGAAGCAGCACCCATGAGCTTTGAAGTCTTTCCTGTGATGATAGTTCCGTCAGGAAGTTCCATTGCAGCAGCTGCATCGCCTGTAGCGGCTTCCTTTGCAAGAGCAGCAGCGGCAACCTTACGGTCGGAAGGCTGGACGCCGGCCTGCTTCATAAGAAGTTCAAGCTTCATGATCTCGTCATCCGGTACAGTACCTTTTCTGCGTCCGCAGAGGGCAACGTAGTATCTTCTGATAATCTCTTCCTTTGAAGCTTCGCTTACAGCCTCATCGTCGAAAATGCAGTTGCCTGCCATATTAACACCCATGTCAGTAGGTGACTTGTACGGTGATTCACCGAGGATAGTTTCGAACATTGCATTGAGTACAGGAAAAACTTCAACGTCACGGTTGTAGTTTACTGTAGTCTTGCCGTATGCTTCAAGATGGAACGGGTCGATCATGTTCACATCGTTTAAGTCTGAAGTAGCTGCTTCATAAGCTATATTTACCGGATGGCGGAGCGGGAGGTTCCAGATAGGGAATGTTTCGAATTTTGCATATCCGGCATCTTTACCGCGCTTGTTTTCATGGTAAAGCTGTGAAAGGCAGGTTGCCATCTTTCCGCTTCCCGGACCAGGTGCTGTTACTACCACAAGACGGCGTGTTGTTTCAATGTAGTCGTTCTTTCCGTATCCGTCATCGCTGATGATGAGCGGAATGTTTGAAGGATATCCCTTGATGTTGTAGTGGTGATAAACCTTAACACCGAGAGATTCAAGACGCTGCTGGAATGCGTCAGTTGTATCAGAGCTTTCATACTGTGTAAGAACAACGCTGCTTACATAGAGTCCGATCTTTGTGAAAATATTGAAAAGTCTGATTACTTCCTTGTCGTAGGTGATGCCGATATCGCCTCTGACCTTGTTCTTTTCAATGTCTCCGGTATTGATTACAATAACTATCTCAGCCTCATCCTTGAGCTGAAGAAGCATCTGAAGCTTACTGTCCGGCTTGAAACCAGGCAGAACACGTGATGCATGATAGTCGTCGAAGAGTTTGCCACCGAATTCGAGATAAAGCTTGTCCTTGAACTTAGAGATACGCTCTCTGATATGTTCGGACTGCATTTTCAAATACTTATCGTTATCAAAACCGATTTTTTTCATTAAACGACCAACCTTTCAAATAATGGTACTTCCTTATATCGATACAAATAAACCATCAAATATTATATAATATTTCGAGTCCAAATACAAGGGAGCAAAAATTGATTTATTTGTATAAAACAACAAAGTGCCACGTTGGTCGAGATATTTAGAAATGACAATATTTTTGTGATAGCACGCCGCAGGCACTACCATTTCAGAAGGTGCGCCTTATCGACATCTCTTAGTAAATTTTTTTACTAAAGAATTGCATTTGCAGTGAATATGGTGTATAATAATCTTAAGGATTTTTATTGCTTTTTAAGCATTTTCCACAAATATTTGTTCGGTATTTTGTACTGACAGATAACAGAAGGAAAAGGGGGAATACTGATGAATCCGGAAACAGAAAATAAGTTTTATAAACTGTATGAACAGCTTGCATCTCTTACACAGATAGTAAATAAAAAACCGGAAAC
>JBGUVZ010000414.1:0-2504 GCA_045220685.1 Oscillospiraceae bacterium
GCGGTCTTAATATTTCCGTAACCGTGATCTATGCCCACGATCAGGAAGTCTTTGTAATGTTTCAAAACAGATACCTCCGTTATATTCTTATTCGGTCATTTGGAAAGCAGAGTGCTGTCCGTTGCCGGTGATTTCAGTATAGCAAATATTTCAGTATCCGTGGTGGGCAGAATGTTGGCAGGATGTTGGCATGAAAATGTATTATGGCATAAAAAGAGGAGCAAAACTCGTTATGAGTCTTGCTCCTATAATACTTTTTTTAATTCTCTGCTTGCTCCTGCACTTCATTTTACACATCATCGATTGTTATAGTTGGTAATTGAATTAAATTTTTCAGTTTTTCCAACTTGCTGTAATATTGCACAACATACGTATTTACGAAGATTGATATTAATTTAAAAGCTTGTTTTTCTTTCCTTTACCGTAACTTTTCGGGATGTATAAAGGACAAATAAAGGACAAAAAAGAAGGTACAATTAAGCAAGAAATAAGACCAGCGGTTTTGACGACTAAAAAAACTGGGGTCCAGTTCACCACTTTACCAGGTGCTGTTTTATACTCAGAGACTTGGAATGATTGATTTCTATGAAAGGATTGATTTTTATGAAAAAGATCAGAAAAGCATTGGCAGGAATCACAGTACTGAGTGTGCTTGTATCAAATTCCATTTATATTTCGGCTGCAGAGAATACAAAAAAGGACTTAGATACTCTTTCTGCCTTTACGTCAAAGAAAGATGTGCCTAAACTCGATGAACGTATAAAACAGCTTGAAGACAGTGGTCTCGGTATTTCAGAAATACTTAACCAACTTGCAGAAGACGGTACATGGGGAGAAGTTGCTGTCAAGCTTAAAGTAAAATCAGGCGAAGAAATCCCTAAACTGAAGGAATATCACTATATTCAGCAATACTGGGAAGATGATGTTTATGTTATCGGAACTGCACCGAAAGACTTAATAGACTATGTATCACTTGATATAGTTGAGAATGCCGAATTTTATTTTACATCTACTTCCAGTACAGGCCTCCGAGCGGAAAAAGTAAAGCAATACAGATGGCTCTTAAAAAATGGAGAATATACAGAAGATACCTTTGTATTTCTTGAATTTCCGGATGATTTTGATATAAACGAAGTTCTTCTTCCAAATTCAGAAGTGTTTGAAACAGGTAAAATAGGTAAAAATGCTTTTTATTATATCCATGCATCTAAAGAAGTCATGTTTCAGTACATTGATTGGTTTGAGAATTATGAAGGTGAAGATTTAAAGGCATTCTTCATCGAACGTCCCGGTGTTATGGTATCAAGTGACGATGGCAATTATACGGTGAATGATAGCGATTTATATTTGCTTGGTGATATCATTTCAGATGATATTATCGATGTAAGTGATCTTACAGAACTATCGCTTGCACTTATTGGTGACAATATGCTTACAGAAGTTCAGCAAAAAGCAGCCGACATTGACGGTGACGAAGCAGTAACACTTGCCGACCTTGCAAGGCTTCAGCAATATCTTTCAAAGAAGATAGATTCTCTCAGATAAGAATCAGACTTTGATACAAAATAAAACTTAATAATAATTCAAAATACGGAAGTCTCCGATAAAGAGATTTCCGCATTTTCAGCATATAAAAGGTATCCGGCAGCGTGCTGCCGGATACTATCAATTAGCTGCCTAAGGCAGCTCACCATTTCTGCGTAAAGTACAGATAGCGGACAAAAAACAATTGACATACCCTTGTGCATATTTGTTTTTTTACCTTGATTTATGGAAATCAATATGGTATAATAATGTCAGAAAACATCAAAGAAAGTAATAGTAGTTATGAACAATGATTTATTGGAAAAAGCAGCTTCAGAATCTGAAGCTGAAAAACTGGAACATGAAAAGAATCTTCAGATAATCGAGGGTTATCGTCCTATCGATGATTCATTTATGAGAGAACTTTTCAGAGATGACATTCCGCTGACGGAATACGTTCTGCGTATAATCACCGGAATAAAAGACCTGAATATTATAAGATCAGAAACGCAGTACGATCTGCATCATATTTCCGGAGCACGTTCCTTAAGACTTGATGTTCTTGGAACAGACAGCAAAGGAAGACAGATCAATCTTGAAGTACAGAGAGCTGATGCAGGCGCTACTTCTTACAGAGCACGTTATCATTCCAGCGCTCTTGATATCGAGTTTATCAAACCAAATGAAGAAGTCACCGTTCTTCCTGAAACATACGTAATTTTCATTACCGAAAATGATGTAAAGGGAAAAGGAAAACTGATTTATCAGTACGAACGCCGTGAAAAGGACGGTTCAGAACTCGGTGACGATACACATATAATTTATGTAAACGGAGCATACGACAAAGATGGAGATACCTCCGATCTTGCCAAGCTTGTACATGATTTCAGATGCTCACAGGCGAAAGATATGCTTACCAAACCGCTTGCAGATAAAACAAGAATGCTAAAGGAAACACCGGAAGGAGTTGATACTATGTG
>JBGUVZ010000415.1:0-2117 GCA_045220685.1 Oscillospiraceae bacterium
GAAAAAACAGATCTTTCATGTTCTTCGGCAGGCAGGCTGAAAGCAGATCATTTATAAACGACGCCCTTGAAATAGTCGCTGATCTCAGACGTGCTTCCGTTACTGCAGACAGTCTCGCATCCCGGATAAACGGCATGGATGAAAAGCTTAGGGAAAAGGCTTCGGACATATCCATGATCTATTCTGCCTACGACAGTATTATGACTGACCGCGGATATCGTGACAGCCTTACCGATATAACCGAGGCGGCGGCAATTGCTAATATGAACGACTTTTTCGAGGATTCCGTCTGTTTCATCGATGAGTTCGATTCATTCAGTCCGGACGAACTGGAAATGATCGATGTCATGACCGCGGAGTGTCTTGAAATAAATATTGCCCTGTGTACACCGGAGACGAAAAAGAAGGAGAATTCTCTGTTTTCGACTGTGAATACCACATATGCAAGGCTAAAAGCTATAGCTGAAAAGTACAGTGTCGAACATGAGACAGATATCCTTTCAGAGAACCTGCGTTTTAAGAATGATGCCGTAAAGAAACTGAGCGGCAGTATTTTCAGAAGAAGGACATCTCCGGTCGCATCCGAAGGTGCTGTGCAGATAACCGAGGCGAAGGATCTTTACAGGGAAGCCGATTTTGTCTGCTCATACATACGAAAGCTTGTCGATGATAATGAATGCCGGTACGGTGAGATAACAATTGCATCCCGTCAGCCGGAGGATTACGATATCATACTTAAGGCTGCACTTGAACGCTGCGGCATTCCGTACTTTTCCGATGAGGAAACTCCGGTCATGCATACATCCATAGTGATACTGATAACGTCACTTCTTGAAATGGCGGGATCGAAAAAGCTTCAGAGCGATGTCCTTTTCCGTTATGCTAAGACAGGACTTACTAAGATCTCACTGAATGAAACAGCAGCTCTTGAAAACTTCTGCTACAAGTGGAACGTTGACGGCGGCATGTGGGAGGAAAGCTTTGCAGAGACTGGTCTTTCAGGTACGGAAAACAAGGAGATCCTTGCAAACGCCGAGGCACTCAGACAGAGACTTGCCGATCCTGTGCTTGCTCTCCGTAAAAAGATGAAGGGAAGCACGGCTTCGCAGATGTGCCGGTATATCTATGAATTCCTTGAAGGCGAAGAGATAACGAAAAATGTCTCAGGACTTATCGCAGAATACAAAAACAAAGGAATAACCGATACAGCTTCTGAACTGGAGCGTCTGTGGAACTGTATTATGGATACGTTCAGTACGGTGGCGGAAGTACTTGGTGATGAGGTCACAGCTCCTTCTGAATTTGCGGAGCTGTTTACCCTTATCGTAAGACAGAACAGATTCCTTGCACCGCCGCAGAAGCTGGATATCGTTTCAGTTGTATCGGCTGAAAAGGCGAGGGTCGAAGGGCAGAAAGTCATTTTTGTAATGGGAGCAAATGAAGGCATCCTTCCGTTTGCCGCAAAATCATCAGGACTATTAAGCAGCACCGACAAGGAAGCTTTTGAAAAGCTCGGCATCGATCTTGGCAAGGACACAAAGCGTCTTCTTGCCGATGAAAGATTTGTGGTGTACCGTCTGTTCTCATCAGCTTCGGAACGCGTTATCATTTCCTATCCGCTCTGTGACGCGCAGGGAGGAACCCGTTTTCCGTCATATATCCTTAATCAGATAGCCGGTATGTATTCAGATAATATCAGAAAACCGGCTTCAGAATATGACGTAATTTTCTATTCACCGACACCTGCTGCGGCATATCACAACTATGTTCAGGGAATGGCCGGAAATGAGCAGGAGAGAGCATCCCTGCGTGAGGCTCTTTTGAATATTCCTGAGTACAGGGGCAGAATAGAGTATCTCGACTCCATCGGAAAAGACGGAGAACATTTCGTAAGTGACAGCTCACTTATGAGCAAACTTATGGGCGACAGGATTCAGGTATCTGCGACATCGTTTGAAGATTTCAGCGAGTGTCATTTCCGCTATTTCTGCAAATACGGACTTCACATCAGAGCCCGTGACAGAAAAGAGATGGATTTCAGGGACCTCGGAAGCCTTGTTCACAGCTGCCTTGAAAATATTCTTTCCGGTTGCAGCACGAAGGATGAGTTCATATCC
>JBGUVZ010000416.1:0-3241 GCA_045220685.1 Oscillospiraceae bacterium
GCGGTCTTAATATTTCCGTAACCGTGATCTATGCCCACGATCAGGAAGTCTTTGTAATGTTTCAAAACAGATACCTCCGTTATATTCGAATTCGGTCTTTCGGAAAGCAGTGCGCTGTCCCTTGACCGTGATTTCAGTATAGCAGATATTTCAGTATCTGTGGTGGGCAGAATGTTGACAGGATGTTGGCATGAAAATGTATTATGGCATAAAAAGAGGAGCAAAACTCGTTATGAGTCTTGCTCCTGCACTTCATTTTACACATCATCGATTGTTATAGCGGGTGATTTGATTAAATTTTACAGTTTTTCCAACTTGCCGTAGTATGGCACGACATACGTATTTACGAAGATTGATATTAATTTTAAAGCTTATTTTTCTTTCCTTTACCGTAACTTTTCGGGATGTATAAAGGACAAATAAAGGACAACATTATGGTCATACTCCTGTTACCATGCATTAGTATAGGATGGAGACAACACTTAAAGGTGTTGTCTCCATCTGTTTATGTAAGTGATATCAATATGTCCTCTAACCCAATAGCATATTATACGCATTAATCAGTTTAATAGTCCAAATCGTCAGAAACAGAGAAGGCGAATTTGCCTAATTCATCCATAAAGATGATTTCGATATCACCTCCATTTGGAATAAATTCAACTTTTTCGATTTTAAATTCTTCCGGATCTTCTGGTATCGGAGCATTTTTGAAGTTACCGACTGTATAAGTGATCTTGACAAAGCCATCCTTTGTCATGTGAAGTGTGTTTCCACGTCCAAGAGGATGATTTTTAACTGTATCCATGAGCTTTGTGCCCGAGTCTATCGTTTCAACATCAGCAAGTGTCATTCCTGCTTCAAGCGTGTTAAAGTTTTTAGAATCAAGAGTATCTTTAACTATGAAAACAGCTATGACCGGATTTATAAAAAACATATTTCCGTCAAAGAACACAAACATTTTTTCACCTGTATCGAGATGATAGATACAAAACGGCGATGCATTTTCAGGTGTATACAGCTGTTCTATCGGGAATTTCTTATCAAGTTCAGCCATAGGAGTAATTATATTTACACCTGCATAGTAATCTATATAATTTAAAAGTTCCTGTGCAGAGTATTTCTGAACTTCAGAACGTTGAGCTTTCAGTGTTTCAAACATTACAAATGACTCCAGCTTCTTGGATAAATACTGCTGGATCCGAGCCAAATCGGCAAGTGTTACCGCTCCATCTTCATCAACATCAGCTAATTTTAACTGATCTTCTGTAAGTTCTTTATCTCCGATAAGTGCAAGAGAAAGTGATGTAAGATCTGTTATATCAATCGTTCCGTTACCATCTAGATCACCTGTCATTATATTTTTAGAAAAAACGACTGTTTCTTCCGCTTTGGCAACAGGCAAAACTGATGATGTGGTAGAAAGTATAGTTACAGACAAAAATGCACTTATAAAGTTTCTTATCTTTTTCACAATAAATCCGCTCCTTTTTTGAAACCAAGATTAATATTTGTTGATAATCTGCTTTAATCCTGGAATTTGAATGTAAAAGTCTTTATTTCGTCCATGTAAGTAATTTCAATATCGCCTCCATTTGGAATAAATTCAACTTTTTCAATTTTAAATTCTTCCGGGTCTTCTGGTATCGGTGCATTTTTGAAGTTACCGACGGTATAAGTGATCTTGACGAAGCCGTCCTTTGTCATGTGAAGTGTGTTTCCACGTCCAAGAGGATGGTTTTTAACTGTATCCATGAGCTTTGTGCCTGAATCTATCACTTCAACATCAGCAAGTGTCATTCCTGCTTCAAGTGATTTAAAACTATCGAAGTTCAAACTCTCATTGACTATAAAAACAGCTGTAACAGGACGAGCAGCACAGCTCCCATCATCAAAAAACACAAACATTTTTTCATCTGTGTCAAGTTGATAAATACAATATGGAACAGCTTTTTCAGGTTCAAATATGTGTTCTATTGGAAAACGTTTGTATAAATCACAAATTGGAGTTACCAGATTTACAGATGCATAATAGTCAATAAATTCCAACAATTCATTAGCTGAATATGACGTGACGGTGCCTTGTTTGGCTTCTGTTGTTTTCAACATATCAATTAGTTCTGATGCATCGCTGCAATCTTGAAGCTTTTTGTTTTCAACCGTGCTTTTAACGTTTGTATTGTTAATTGAAGTTTCAATCTCAATCGGACCGCATGAAGAAAGTGAAAGCATAGCTATTACAGCTGTAATAATAAATGATTTTTTTATAATAATCCCTCCTCATCTTGAATTTGTTTTTAGTAAGAAACAGCAAAATAAATTGTATCGCTGTTATATCCTCCATCCCACGCATATGTACTTGGGTTAATGTATCCGAGATTTTCAGAAGACCAGGAGCCTCTCTTTTGTGCCCATGCACCATTGCTCAACTGAATCATATAATGATAATCCCAGTATGGAGTATAAACACCTGTACCGTTTTTAACTCGTAAAGCTATTCTGTATTCATCATCATCAATAGGATAAGTAGGAACACCATTAACCCCTTGTATTCTTCTGATAGTTCTTCCGGAAATATTATTTTCAAAATAATTAATTGTAGCTGTTGCTACCGTTTCTACAGTATCTCCACCGGAAACCCCTAATGTTCCTGCAGCAATAAATTGATTGGTTCTCAAGGCAAATCCCAAACAATTACAATTAGTGCTATTTGTTTCAATTTGACTATATTGCGGAGCTTCTCCAAAATTAGCTTCTTCAAAAATCCAGTTATCGCTCATTTTAGTATGCGTAGCTGTATATATCTGTATTAATGCTCCATCTGAAAGTGAAGAATCTACAACATCAAGAACCTTACCACCATCACTAGTATAGCAGATTTTAAATAACTTATCTTTTGGGGATTATCGCTAAGTGCGACTTACCCATTGTGCCAAATGATGTGATATGTAAAGTTAATTAAAAACGTTTATACTAGGCATCGTACCAATCTGATACCCGCCAAAAATTGCGTTTTCTATTATAAATTTCTGCTCTGCATATGAACTGCTAAATGACCATATCTGAGCTAAAGTACCATCAGTATTTGCAGCACTATAACTATGCAGATCAATTGCTGAATTTAAATAAGTGTGCAGTGGACGTAAAATATAATATCCATCTGCACAGAACTGAACTTGAATCTGTTGACTAAGCCTGCCGCAATAATCACTTTGAATAACCGAAGTTCCATTTGAAGTACCTT
>JBGUVZ010000417.1:0-5933 GCA_045220685.1 Oscillospiraceae bacterium
TACGATAGTCATCGCCAACAGAATATTCGAAACAAGACTGTACAATGATATGCTTACCTCATCTGAAGTGAGAGAGACATCTATTTCAAAAGCCGGATTTTTTGACAAGCCTGTTTTTGTTAAAAACGGAATGCTGGACGTTGAACTTATCTTTGAAAGATTCATTCAGCATTTCCATGACATATATGGAAACGAACCTGAAAAATTCATTGAAGAAGACGGACGAAAATGTTTCCTCATGTATCTGCGTCCGATAATAAACGGCGTCGGAAATTATTATATCGAAGCTCATACCAGAGATAACCGCAGAATGGATATAGTTATTGATTATCTCGGAAAGAGATATGTAATAGAGCTTAAAATATGGCGTGGCCAGAAGTATAACGAAAAAGGTGAAAAACAGATTTTAGGCTATCTTGAAACCTGGCATATGAAGAAAGGATACATGCTTACTTTCAGTTTCAGTAAAAATAAGGAAACGGGTATAAAGACCGTTGAATACGGTGATAAAACTATTGTTGAAGCAATCGTATGATTAGAATAAGACACAAAGTTTACGGCGCAGTCCGTTCACTGTAAGACAGCTGCCGCAGGTGTTCTGTTAAACGGAACATCTGCGGCAGTTTTAAGGAGGGGGAAAGTTATGTCTTTGTGGAATCCATGGCATGGCTGCCATAAAACAAGTCCCGGATGTGCGAACTGCTATGTGTACAGACGTGACGATAGCATCGGTAAGGATGCAAGCATTGTCGCAAAGACCGGTGACTATGATCTTCCTCTGCGGAAGAACCGCTACGGCGAGTACAGGCTTTCGCCGGATGACGGCGTGGTTTTCACCTGCATGACATCTGACTTTTTCCTCGAAGATGCCGATGAATGGCGCAAGGCCTGCTGGGAGATGATCCGTTTCAGAACTGACCTTTCCTTTCACATAATAACCAAGCGAATCGAACGCTTTGAACAATGTATGCCGCCCGACTGGGGAGACGGATGGGATCATGTTACCATCTGCTGTACCTGCGAAAATCAGGAGATGGCCGACCGCAGACTGCCGGTTTTTCTCTCACTTCCGATAAAGCACCGCGAGATAATTACCGAGCCGATGCTCGAAAGTATAAACATCGAAAAATATCTTGCCGCAGGACTCATCGAACACGTTACCTGCGGCGGTGAATCCGGTGATAACGCACGACCGTGCGATTTCAGATGGGTAACAGAGCTCCGGCGTGAATGTGTCCGTGCCGGCGTGACCTTTTATTTCAAGCAGACCGGAGCGAAATTTATAAAGGACGGAAAACTCTATCACATTGACCGTGCCCTGCAGATGGCGCAGGCGAAAAAATCCGGTTACAGCTACGTACCCGGTGAAGGTTCGGCAGATGCCATAGTGTACCGCCTTCCGGACAGAAAACGCCTGTTCGAGCGGCTTGCGGCATCCACTTTCCGCAGCAGATTCCATCTTTCCGAAAAGGACAGGAAATACATTTCTGACAAGGGCATGGACGTTATAAGAAAGCACGCTGAAGATTTTGTTGCCAAGCGTCTTGCTCCTGAAAATCCCGAAAACGACGGCAAGCAGACACCAATGCGTGGCCATCCCGTTTTCATCGCCCAGCACGCTTCAGCCTGCTGCTGCAGAAGCTGCCTCGAAAAATGGCACAACATCCCCTCCGGAAAGGTGTTGACAGATGAGGAACAGAAGTACGTTGTTGATGTGCTTATGGACTGGATAATGATAAAATATAGGAACTGAAAATTGTGCATGTTGTATATTCGTCTCGAAAAATGTGCTAAATCGCAAAAGTTCGTTCCTAAAAATGTGCCAGATTCAAAAAGTTCGTTCCGAAAAATGTGTCGGATTCAAAAAGATCGTTCCGAAAAATGTTGACCTGGCTCATTCGGGGTTGAATTTCGCGAATGGGATTATATAACACCGAGCATAGAAAATAATGGCTGACAACATGACTTTCACATGATATAATTACATTATAATACAATTGTGTTTTACAATCACTTGTTGCAATGTAAAACATGATATGCTAAAATAATTATAAGAAATGAGGAAAAACACTATGTCAGAAAAGACCGCTATATGTACACGTTCAAAGGTCAGTGTCAGGAAGACGGCAGTGTTTATCTTGATGATGGCACACTTTCCGTTGTTCTGTATATTAACGGCTCGGTCGGTGAAATAAACGAAGAATTGAAAGCAACTTTAAAGTATATGGCGGGGCAGACACCGCCTGAGGGAAGTTATGCAGATAATCTTGACAAAGCCGTAAAAAAGGTCAAGATAAATGAGAAATGGAGGCGGGATTATATGACGTTGGCTATGAAAATAGACGAAGAAAGAGATATAGCTGAATTAAAAAAGTCAGTTTCAGCTGTCAGAAAAGGCAGAAATAAAGGAAATGATGCTTTTTTAATAAATGTCCTTTCGCTGAGTGAAGAGCAGTTCTTCTGTATTTCAAAAATGCTGGACACTTATCCTGAGAAGAGCGATTGGGAGATAGCAAAGGAAATTCTTTTAGGTTAAGAAGTTTCAGTACCATGATTTATAAAACCACATGTTTCTGAATGAGGTGCTTTCAGAAATATGTGGTTTTATCTTTGTAAATCACAAATTCGCTTTGTTTTCCCACGTTTCCAGTTGACAAAACCCGTGGATTTGGTATAATTATAATATGTGTTTTTATAATGAATGAAGAAACAAATCTCACTCATAATATATAGTAATAAGGATCGGAGGAAGATACGATTTGGCTTTAAATAAATACGAAGAAAAAATGATAAATGTTCTGACTGAAACACTCGGCGGTGTGCAGGCTGCGTTTTCATATCAGAAGCAGGATGCGGAGCACAAGCTCGATATTCTTTATGCAAAGCAGAGCCCGGGTGCGAACTATCTTACAGCTTCTACTCTCGGACTGGTAAACAGAACAACGGGATACCGTGATTCAAATACAGGGAAGGATATCCGTGCGGAACTTATAATGTCATCATACGGCGGTCACGATCAGGCAGGAAAGATCCTTTCAACTGCTGGCATCGGCATCTATGAAACAAATATCCGTTACGGATACGGCACGGTACTGAAGGGTGTAATGGAGCTTTACTATCCTAATTCAGATATGAAGCACCTTTTCCTCATGCTTCCTCCTCCGCTCTGGAAGAAGTCATTCGGTGTGACTGATGCGGACGACAGCATCATCACATTCCTCTATGCACTTCCTATCTCACAGGCGGAATGCGACTACATGGCTGAAAAAGGCATTGACGCACTTCAGGATCTTTTCGTTGAAAAGAACATCGACATGTTCGACTTCGAAAGAAAATCAGTTTTATAAGGGAAACACTGATTTATTCATAAATCAGTGTGGGGGACCGGGGCGAAGCCCCGCACCCTCTACCTCGTAAATCCGGCGAAGCCGGATTTACGGATCAGTCAGTGTTTCTATATTAAATATTAAAGGAGCGTTTTCTTATAATGGAATGGCGTGGATTAAATGAACTGAGAGAGCTCTATCTCTCATTTTTCGAAAGCAAGATGCATACAAGAATGGCAAGTGCGCCGCTGATACCACAGGGCGATAACAGCCTTCTTCTCATAAATTCAGGTATGGCCCCTCTCAAGAAGTTCTTCCTCGGACAGGCAGTTCCTCCGAACAAGAGAGTAACAACATGTCAGAAGTGTATCAGAACACCTGATATCGAAAGTGTCGGCAAGACTTCAAGACACGGTACATACTTCGAAATGCTCGGTAACTTCTCATTCGGCGACTACTTCAAGAACGAAGCTATCGAATGGGCATGGGAGTTCCTTACAAAGGTTCTCGAGATCCCGGCTGAAAAGCTCTGGATCACAGTATTCGAAAGCGACGACGAAGCTGAACAGATCTGGATGAACAAGATAGGCATCCCGAAGGAAAAGATAGTTCGTCTCGGCAAGAAGGATAACTTCTGGGAACACGGTTCAGGTCCTTGCGGCCCATGTTCCGAGATCCACTTCGACCGCGGCGAGGCTTACGGCCCGTTTGAAAACTTCGAGCAGGCAAGTGACGCCGACAGAATAATCGAAATCTGGAACCTCGTTTTCAGCCAGTTCGATTCAGACGGCAACGGTCACTACGAAGAAATGAAGAACAAGAACATCGACACAGGTATGGGTCTTGAAAGACTTGCATGCGTAATGCAGGGCGTTGACAATATCTTCGAAGTCGATACAGTTCAGAATATCATGAAGCACATCTGCAAAATCGCAGGTGTTGAATACCACACAAACAGCAAGTCAGACGTTTCACTCCGTGTTATCACTGACCACATCAGAAGTACAACATTCATGGTCGGCGACGGTGTAATGCCTTCAAACGAAGGCCGCGGATACGTTCTCAGAAGACTTCTCCGCCGTGCAGCACGCCACGGAAGACTTCTCGGAATCAAGGATACATTCCTCTACAAGGTATGTGAAACAGTAATTCAGGAAAACGAAAAGGCTTATCCTGAACTCCGTGAAAAGGCTGAATACATCAAGAAGATCATTCAGGTCGAGGAAGAAAACTTCGCTAAGACAGTTGACAACGGCCTTGAACTTCTTAACAAGTTCATCGAAGAATCAAAGAACGGTATGCTTTCAGGTGAAGATGCATTCAAGCTCAGCGATACTTACGGATTCCCGATCGACCTTACTCTCGAAATAGCAGAGGAAAAGGGCCTTAAGATAGACATGGACAGATACAAGGAACTCGTTCTCGAACAGAGAAACAAGGCCAAGGCTGACCATGCTGCAAAGGCAAGCTCATCATGGGCTGACAACAGCATCAAGATCAATGCTGCTAAGACAACATTCACAGGATACACAGAAACAGAAAACGATTCTGAAGTGCTTGCAGTTTACAGCGGCACAGAAGAAAAGGAAAGTGCTTCTGAAGGGGAAAGCGTTGTTATCGTTCTTGACAGAACTCCTTTCTACGCAGAAAGCGGTGGTCAGGTAAGCGATACAGGTATTATTTCAGGCGACGCAGTTATTTCAGTTGACTCAGTTATGAAGACTGAAGACGGTCACTTCCTCCACATCGGTACTGTTGACCGCGGTACAGTTAAGAAGGGCGACAAGGTTAAGGCTTCTATCGATGCTGCAAGAAGACAGGCAGTTATGAAGAACCACACTTCAGCTCATCTTCTCCAGGCTGCTCTCCGTGAAGTTCTCGGTGAACATGTTCACCAGGCTGGTCAGCTCGTAAGCCCTGAAAGATGCCGTTTCGACTTCTCACACTTCAGTGCAATGACACCTGAAGAAATAGCAAAAGTTGAAAACAGAGTAAACGAGATCATCCTCTCATCCATCCCTGTTGAAACAAAGGAACTTCCTATCGAGGAAGCAAGAAAACTCGGCGCTATGGCTCTCTTCGGTGAAAAGTACGGCGATGTTGTACGTGTAGTTAAGGCAGGCGATTTCTCAGTTGAATTCTGCGGCGGTACTCACGTTGACAATACATCAAAGATCGGTCTTTTCAAGATCATCTCAGAAAACTCAGTAGCATCAGGCGTAAGACGTATCGAAGCTGTAACAGGCTCAGGCGTTCTCGCACTCCTCAACGAAAACATTGCAGTTATCAACGAAGCTGCAGCTATCCTCAAGGCTCCTAACGCTTCTGAACTCACAGCTAAGTGTACTCAGATCATGAACGAGTACAAGGCTCTTGAAAAGGAACTTCAGGCTGCCGGCGAAGAAAACGCTATGATGAAGCTCAATGCATTTGCAGACAGCGCATATGACTTCAATGGCGTAAGCGTTATCGCAGCAAGAGTTGACGGCGTTAAGAACGACGTTCTCAGAACAATGGGTGACAAGCTCCGTGACAAGGATGCAAATGTTATCTCAGTTCTCGCATGCGTAAATGACGGCAAGGGCGTATTCTCAGTATCATGCGGCA
>JBGUVZ010000418.1:0-5785 GCA_045220685.1 Oscillospiraceae bacterium
TCCATGTAATGCGATGCCCAGCGATCCCCAGGCAAGTCCAACGAACCATAAAAAACCTCTTATAAAATCCTTCAAAAACTTCATATATTATCTCCTTCTATTTTATTTTTCTATTTTTAGTCTTTCCTTTTGCAAATATTAAGTTTGACAGATGTCACGATCAATACCGGTATAGCAATCGCTGATATCACAAATAATATTATTCTTAACACAAACGGTAATTCAAAAGAAATGATGTTTGCTATATTAAGAATCAGTGAATTTGCGCCAACTACTATTAAACTGATAGCCCAATACAATCTTGTTATCTTTTTCTCCATTCTTTAATCTCCTTTTCGTCGTATATTTCCCCTGTTGGTTCAAAGTTTTCAGTTACCAGTTTGATAATCAAGGAAACTCTTTGCTGAATCTCTTATTGCTTTATCAGTGTTAGCATTTTCGGAAACACCTCTGAGAGCTGAAAGCAGTTCTTCTCTACTATATTTACCGTTGATGCAGCGGTTCAGCATCCAGACTGTATGCATAGTAGGAGTGCGTCTAACGGAATCGATGAGGAGTGGCAGGAAGTCCGGATAGAAAGATTCGATAAAATGAACCATCGCTCCTGGCATTCCGAAATCATCAAGCGGATGATTTTCCATTATCGTGAATAGTTTTTCTACTATATCAAATCCTGCACCCTCATCCTGGAGCTGTTCTATTATTTCTTCAGATTCATATTCGAAATCATCTGTGCCTGCAAGGGCGGATAATTTATTTAGTAATTCTTCGGTCATTGTGTTTTCCTCCATACTCTTATGCCAATATGACTTATCTCCAAATGCTTTCGTCGTATATATCCCCTGTTGGTTCAAAGTTTTCGTTAAAGCCAATATAGCGATACAGTTCCATATATTCAAAATTATCAGGATCCGAATCCGGAGCATCACCTGCATCAAATCCCACGTAGAATGCTGACGGACGTTCCTTATCGATCTGAATATCGGAAAAATCAAATATCGCTCCCGTTCTAGAGTCGTAACAACAGATCAGATCCTCTGCTTCAGCATAGTCATATGCCTTTTGAATCACTTCCGGAAGTGCCCGCCTCAATCTAACAGCAAATTCATATGTTACGTTCGATAAGATATCCTGCTTATCTGCGAAATTCTGAAAATGCACATTTGCGTGCTTTACTGGTTCACCATAAGGGATAGTCGTGCGAAGATGATCTACTCTTCCATATTTTTTTACTTCGTAAAACTCATCGTGATTCCATGCTGTTAATAGTGTTTGTTCATTCATTGTGTCTTCCTCCATTGTCTTTTGTTTAATCATTTTCTCAGCGGATGACTGCAAAGGGACAACCTTTCCCAACACCTTCCCCATCCTTGCCGGCTTTTGCTTTTTATTATAGCTCGGAGGTTTGTGGGCTTAGGGCGTGGTTTTTGCGTTATATTGAAGTTTACGTCTGATGATCTCTATCAAACCTTTATCTGCCGGCAGCCAGTCCACTGAATCGAGTGTATCGGCAGTGAGCCATTTTGCGTCTTCTGCTTCTTTCAGAACGAGATCACCTTGTTTTACAACAGCGTAGAAGCAGTCCATTGACAGGTGAAAATTCGGATAATCATATTCTACTGTATGGAACATTTCCAGAGGAATGATCTCAGTATCAAGTTCTTCTTTTATTTCACGTATAATAGCATCTTCCGGTGATTCATTCGGTTCTATCTTTCCGCCTGGAAATTCCCATCCACCTTTGTATTCACCGTATCCGCGGGCTGTCGCAAAGATCTGAGACGGCTTTTCGACTGAATCAAGTATTACTGCTGCTACTACTCGTATTGTTTTCATATCATCCCACCGTCAACTGATTAGTCTTTTTGAGATACTTCGCTGGAATAGGATTTCTCAACTTCCACACCACATTCATGGGCTTCGAGCCTTCAGACTTCACATAATCCGCAAGACCTAAGAAAGTATACGGTGCAGCACCTAACTTTGTATTCTTGTACTCACGAACAAAAATCATCACACTTGTACCTAACTTGCGATGATTGATATATCGCTGACCTGTTGGACTATCCGGAGACGTTTTATTCTGACTTTGCCAATGGAAAAGTTCACTGTTTATAGAATAGTCGTTATACATTGTAGTTGGGGAGTATTCTTTATCTGACTTATTCAGTGTGACTAGCAAAACATCGGTTTTCTTATTATCAAAATATCTGACACCTGCCTGGTAAGTTCCAGACATAGGACAATCTAGGGCAGCAAAAATCTGTTTTTGCGTATAACTGCAATGCACATCCAGCGGACAATCATAATCCACCTGTACAGGTGAATCAATGAAGTCGATCTTTTCTTTTTTGTATTTTAGCAACTCTATAATTTCATCAAGCATTACAGGCGAATTTGCTATCTTCCTGAAACCTTCAAGCAAATCGACGAATCCACAATCCTCATAGGACTTCTGCCATATGGTGAACTGTAGCATCTGCCACATTCTCTGCTGAACTCCGTTGAAGTCATAGAGCGTATATTTGTCGATTTCAGGGAGCTTGTCAATCACTAGTTCAATCAGGCGATGCGAGTCGATATATGAAAGTCGCGGCAATGCCTTTGTGATAACATCTTCAACATCCTCGTTGAAATTAGATCTGACCTCAGCCTGCACACACAACCTTGCAAAGCTGTTTTTAGTTCCGTATATCGCACTCAAATCGAGGTTATAATATTCTAGGAAGTTGGCAAGAGTGAGATCTTTGCCACTGTCCTCGGTAAAGTTTGCTATGCGCTTCACAATAGCATTCTTGTTACCGATAGCCTGCCTGATGTTTGTGAGGACGTACTCCTGCGCCATTTTCTCAAGTTTGATGTAACAACCCTTCGGCAGTAGTGGAAATCCGCTTTCTATCTCGTCCTTGACGGTTCGTTTAGTGTTGCCCAACAAGGCGGCGAACTTCGACTCAAAGTTGTACTTTATATGAGCCTGTCCTATGAAATCAAGCACGGTCAGGCAGTCCTTGTCATCGCTAAGACGCAGACCACGTCCAAGCTGTTGCAGGAACACTGTCAAGCTCTCGGTAGGGCGCAAAAACATTACCGTATTAATCTCGGGAATATCAACACCCTCGTTGTACAAGTCAACGGTGAAAATGAACTTTATCTTGCCGTCCTTCAATCTTGACTGCGCCGAATCACGTTCTTCTTTCTTGCTGTCGGCAGTCAGGGAGATTGACGGTATATCATTCTGATTAAAACGCAACGCCATGTATTCTGCGTGTTCTTTCGACACACAAAATCCAAGTCCCTTGACCTTATCCAAGTTCGCAACGTACTTGTTAAGCTGCTGTAAAATAAGCATCACACGAATATCGTTACCCGTGTAAATATTGGATAGTGCAGTCCTGTCATAACCTCCGCGCGACCATTTTATATCGTGCAGATCAATGTCATCAGACACTCCGAAATAGTGAAAAGGACACAGCAGTTTTCTATCAATTGCTTCAGGCAGACGTATCTCCGCAGCTATCCTGTCCTCGAAATACGGCAGTATGCTTTTGCCATCCATACGTTCGGGAGTAGCTGTCAGACCAAGTAGAATCTTCGGGGTGTAGTATTCAAGCAAACGCTGATATGTAGGCGCAGCGGCGTGATGAAACTCGTCCACAATTATAAAGTCGTAATAATCAGGCGAGGTTATCTTATCAAGCGCCTGAGAGTTGAAAGTCTCAATTGATATGAACAAGTTTTCAAGGCTTTCGGGGGTAACTCCACCAAAGCAAAGGTCACCAAAATTCGCATCATGCAGAACACCACGAAAACATTTTATACTCTGCTTCAGGATCTCTTTTCTGTGCGCAACAAAGAGGAGTCTAGCACGTCTGTTAGTCTGTTTGAAACGCTTATAATCAAAGGCAGAAATAACCGTCTTACCTGTACCTGTTGCGGCAACAACAAGGTTCTTGTGGTGGCCGCGTATCTCACGCTCGGCAGTCAGCTTGTCGAGTATCTCCTGCTGATAGGAAAAAGGACGTATATCAAAGCTGTAGTCGCTGGTATCGCCGTGATATTTCTCGGCTTTCAGAGCCTGCATCAATGCAACTCTATCATCAGAAGAATAAAGCGAAAAATCAGTGCTGTTCCAATAGTTTTCAAATGTCGCACTTATCTTGCGGATGGTGTGGGGCTGGTCGTGGGCAGTTATTTTCAGGTTCCATTCTAGGCCGCTTGTCATAGCGGCGTTTGACATATTAGATGAACCAACATAGGCTGTCGTAAAGCCCGTATCACGGTAGAAAACATAAGACTTGGCATGAAGCCTTGTACGCTCGGTATCATAAGAAACTTTTATCTCGGTATAGGGCAACTTGCTCAGCTCCTCCACAGCTTTAACATCGGTCGCCCCCATGTATGATGTCGTTATAACACGCAGTTTTCCTCCGCGAGCAGTGAACTCCTGTAATTCGTCGATGATAAGCACCAGACCACTCCACTTGATGAAGGAAACAAGTATATCAATCTTATCGGCAGAGACTATCTCCTTTTTCAGTTCGGTCATCATCTGTGGTTCGTGACCTGCACCTGTGAACAGTGAACTTGAAGCAAGTGAAGTTTCAGGACGTGTCATGGTGATGCAGTGCTTCATAGTGTCCGCATTGTTCTGCATATTGGCAACTGCAAGAAGCTGTTCCGCACGCTCGTCCACACTCATACCGTCAAATTCATAATCACCTGTACTCTCGGTAACTGCTGATACTATCCTGTTCGCAAGTCTAAGCTGACCTTCAATATCGTCGCTCGAAAAACAGGAAAGCCCCTTTTCGATTATCTCTGCGAGGTATCCCGAGAGTATCTGCGGAGCTTCGGCTTTGTCGATATTTCGCTTCTCAATAAGCTGTGCAGAATCATCTAATTTATCTGACAGGTCCTTGTTTATGACCTGTTCGTACAGTCCAGGTATGAGCATTTTGACACCTCCGAATAGTAGTAAAATTAGCAGTAGTAATTTGTAATATTATAACATGATTTGCTTTGATATTCAATATATTTTGCATATTTTTTCATATATTATGAAACTAAGTATGGCATCATGTTTATTTTTATAGAACGCCTTGGTAATTTTTAAAATCAGATAATTCACAAGTATTTCCTGTATACTTGTAACCAGGTTCTTCATCGCATCTACAGCCGTTATCAGTAATTTCAACTAGATCTTTCAGATAAACGTTTCCTAGATTCGAAATTGTATTGTGACTTTTTCTGTTTAATCACTATCAACCCAAATATCTTCGGTGCACTTATACACTTTTTCAGCGTTATCTACTAGCCATTCGTAGTTTTCTCTCCACGATGCTCGCATTCCAGGTTTGTTTTTCCATATAGCTTCAGGACCTGTTGTTCGTTTCAGATCAATGTACCAGTAATCACTTGTAGGCTTAACTACTTGTGCATTCTTGTTTTGTCCGCACTGATAACACTTATTCAGGTTATCCGACAGCAGAATTACTGCACAGTAATTTTCCATTGCTCTTACCTTCAATAATACTGAAAGCTTATCTTTGTAGAATGATTCATCTACCTTATTGAATCTGCTAACGATTATATATCTTCTGTCTGTATACTTCTTTATTTCTTTGGCATACAACAGTTTCTGAACTATCTCTGGTTTCAATATATCTTCACCATCTACAACAAGGAAAAAGACATTTTGCTTTTTAACTTTTTTGAGGAATATCTTATCAGTTATACGTTCACAGCCATTTATAAAGCTATCGAATTGTCCTACAGGATATTTCAG
>JBGUVZ010000419.1:0-6489 GCA_045220685.1 Oscillospiraceae bacterium
CTGCGTGTATCGTAGCTGGTCTTGCAGGTGCCAATCATCTTCTCGGAAATCCGCTTACTCAGGATGATCTTGTTGATCTGGCTGCGCAGATCGAAGGACATCCGGACAATACAGCTCCGGCACTTCTCGGCGGAATCGTAACAGCCGTTTTCGATGGAAGAAAGGTTCACTGGGTAAAGCAGGAGGTCTATACAAAGCTTCATTTTGAAGCTATGATACCTGACTTTGAACTTAAAACGGAAAAGGCGAGAGCGTGTCTGCCGAAGGAAGTCTCGCATAAGGACGCAGTCTATAACCTTTCCAGAGCGGCTCTTTTCTCGGCTTCGCTGCTTACAGGAAAATATGAAAATCTCCGTACTGCTGTACACGACAAGTTGCATCAGCCGTACAGAATGGAACTTATCCCGCACTGCCGTGACGTGTTTGATACGGCATATACCCACGGTGCCTATGCAGTATATATTTCCGGTGCAGGTCCTACACTTATGGCGATAATCGATGAGGAAAACACCTACTTCAAGGGAAAGATGGAGTTCTCACTTGAAAATGCCGGTATCCACGGCTGGAAAGTCCACGATCTTCTCATCGATAATGAAGGTACGAAGATAATCAACGAATAATAGAAAAGTATGATCTGACTTACATGATATGCGTATGTTTAATGCAGACGACCGTTCATGTCATGTGGTCAGCAGTGTTTTTCAGGGACAGAAGATATGAAATTGTACGAACTTACACCGGCACAGAAGAATTTTGCCGGCTTGCATAGCTTTTATAAAGACACAAGTGTTGCCACTCTCTGCGGCATTATTATTTTTGACGATCTTTTAGAACAGCAGTCGCTCATTGATGCGCTGAATACAGTTATAAAAAAACATGAAGCTCTTCATTTCCGTTTCCGTTTTGATGAAGGAAAACTGAAGCAGTATGTCGCAGATGCGGAAAATGAAGGCGATGATACTGTCCGCTTCATGTCGTTTAAAAATGAAGAGGATGCACGAAAATTTGCTCTTGATGAAGGCAGAACAGTTTTCAGTATGCCGGATGCTCAGATGTACCGTTTTACTGTGTTTGAGATACCGGATCATTCGGGCATAATTCTCAGTGCCAGTCATATTGTGCTGGATTCCTGGAGCTACAGCGTTCTTGCAAATGACATTTACGAAACGTACCGCAGGATAATAAGCGCTGAAACATCCGCTGTAGATACGTCTTCTCCTGATAATGATGGTGTTTCCGTTGAAACTTCAGAAAACGACGTGCATGAAGAAAACAGTGTTCCGGAAAGAAAGTATAATTTCACATCTTCTTTTGTAAGATACGAAACCTATCTTTTATCAGATAAATACAGGACGGACTTACAGTTCTGGAAGGAACGCTATGATGGCGGCATTACACCGACATATATAGTTCCGGGACGAAAAAATGATATGTCCTCGTCATCTGAAAGAAGACTTTATTTTCTCACATCTGAGCTGTCGGCAAAGATAAAGGACTTCTGTGTTCGTAATTCCGTATCTGCAGCCACGGTTTTTGAAAGTGTGGTACTTATTTATCTTTCACGGATAAACCGGACAGAAAAAGTCAGCATAAACACCATGGTTCTAGGAAGAAACAATGCTGCTGAAAAGAAGACAGTCGGAATGTATGCCTCTGTTCTCCCGCTTACAGTTGAGATAAAAAGTGAGGAAAGTGTCACAGACATTTGTGATAAGGTGATGAGATCCCACCGTGAAATTTACCGCAGAAGGGATCTTCCGTTTAATGAGATAATGTCAGCTGTCCGTTCATCCGGCGGCGTTTCAGGAAGACTTACTGATGTAATGGTGAATTTCCAGAACAGCGTGACCGAAGTTCCGGCACGTACCGAATGGCTGTCAAACGGATATAACGAGTCAGCCTTTGTTCTCAACATTGATGAACGTGACGGCGGAAACTGCTATGTTTTTTCTGTGGATTATCAGACCGGAGTTTTTGAATCGGAAAAATCATCATCACTTTTAACGAAACGAATTATCCATATTCTCGGGCAGATGACGGACAATGCTGAGATAAAGGCAAAAGAGATATCACTAATCCCTGATGCTGAACTTAAGATGCTTGTTTCTGAATTTAACAATACAGATGTGAAAATCAAAAATACTTCATGCGTACACGAAAGGATAAGTGAGCTTGCGTATAAATATCCTGACAGATGTGCTCTTGTTTTTCACGGACGCGAATATACTGCAGGGGAACTTGAAAGGCTTTCCGATGTTCTTGTCGTGAAACTTCAGGAACAGGGTACCGGAAAAGGCGATATCGTTCCGCTTATGTGTCGCCGCAGTCCGTACATGATAATTGCCATGCTTGCAGTTATGAAGACGGGTGCTGCATATATGCCTCTGTCGCCTGACCAGCCGGAAGAGCGAATCAAATATATGCTCGAAGACTCCGGGGCAAAACTCGTTCTTACTTTCGGGTGTGAATGCACTGTTGGTACAAGTTTAAGACTTGAAGATCTTGTTTTGGAAAACAATGTTGATGGATCCGGCATCAGTAATAACAGCGGGTTGGGGTCAGAAGACGCTAAAAAAGAAAAGTTCACAATTTCATGTACTCCTGATGATCCGTGCTATATGATCTTTACTTCGGGTTCATCCGGAAAGCCAAAAGGCACGGTGATCACTCACAGAAACGTGATGAATTACAGTGAAGTTACTGAACACGGCATCTGCGGCGGAATCATAAAAGATGAAAAAAGCATTGTTTCCGTAACGGATCATGTTTTCGATATTTTCGTAACGGAAAGCCTGATGGCGCTCCTTGATCTTAAGACGATTATTCTTGCCGATGATAGCGAAGCAAAATCGGGAAAGGCTCTTGGTCGACTTGTACGGAATACTCATGCAGAAGTAATACAGACGACACCGACCAAAATGCGAAGCTTCATGCTTGATAAAAATGCTGCGGATTTCATTTCGTGTTGTAAAAAGATAATTCTCGGTGGTGAAGAACTCTCTGCTTCACTGGTAAAGGAAATAAAAAAATATACGAATGCAAGGATCTTCAATGTTTACGGTCCGGCTGAAACAACGGTCTGGTCGTCATTTACCGAAGCGGACGAAAATGATATCACCATAGGAAAGCCGATAACCAATACAAAGATATATATTCTCGATGAAAACAGAGAGCTTCTTCCGTCAGGCATCATGGGTGAGATCTGTATTTCCGGTGACGGTGTCGGAAAGGGTTATCCGGCTGCTCCGAATCTTACTGCAGAAAAATTCATTCCGGATAAATTCTGTGAAGGAAAGATGATGTACTGTACCGGTGATATGGGTATAATGCGTTCAGACGGAAACATCGTCTTCTGCGGCAGAAGGGACAGTCAGATAAAACTTCGCGGACTTCGCATTGATCTTACCGAAACAGAAGGAGCGATGTGCGGATTTGAAGGTATTACTCAGGCTGCTGTAGTCTGCAGGGTGCAGGATGGTGTGCAGAAGCTTTACGGTTACTATACTTCATCTGATAAAGCCGATGAGAAAATGCTTCGCCGCTATCTGGAAAAGCATCTTCCTTCATACATGATACCGAACGGTTTTATGCGGCTTGACACCATGCCTCTTACCCAGAGCGGCAAGACGGACAGAAAAGCTCTGCCGGAATTCATTATCAAAGATAGCACAAGTAAGAAATCTTCAGAGCCTGAAAACAAAACAGAAGCGGCTCTCTGCAGGATAATGGCCGATGTGCTTAAACTCGGTTCAGTCGGTGCAGAGGACGATTTCTTTGAACTCGGCGGAGACAGCTTCCTTGCTCTGGAGTTTATGGCTAAAGCGGAAAACGAAGGACTGACATTTCCTTTAAGCAGTATCTATGACCATCCTACAGCAAGGGGCCTTTCACAAGAAATTTCAAATGATAAAGAGTGTAAGAAAACTATGATCAGACAAAAAAGAAAATACAGCCGGTATCCTGTCGAAAGAGAATATCATGACTATCTGTTCTTCAGTGCGTTTATAAGACTTACAAAGTTCATGTACAATTTTGAAGTCACCGGCCTCGAAAAACTTGATCCGTATGATAAATACATCATCTGTCCGAATCACGAAAGTGACCTTGACTGCATGTGGGTATGGGCGGCACTGGACGAAAGTTTTTCGATTGATGATATGTGCGCTTTAATAGCAGCGGAACATCTTAATGACCCGCTTGAAAAATTCATTTTCCGTGTATCCGGAGGCATACCTGTTGACCGTAAAGGTGATTTTTCCGGTGCGCTGAAAAGGGCGGCTTCGCTCATAAAAAACAAGAAAAAGCTTCTTCTCATCCATCCTGAAGGAACAAGAACCAGAAACGGAAAACTCGGTACATACAAAAAAGGAGCGGCGCTTATCTCGAAGAAAACAGGGGTAAAGACAGTTCCGGTCTGCATAATCGGTTCCGGCAGGATCTATCCTGTTACAAACAGACTGCCGAGACTTTTTGATATCGAAAATATTGAAAAATACGACCTGAAGATCATCTTCGGTGATCCGATAGATCCGGAAGGAAAGTCAGTTGAAGAAATTACCGCTGAGATCAGAAGTCAGACTGAAGAAATGATGTAAATGCGAAAGCAATTTCCATTGATCAGTTTAGCTTATCACTGATTAAAACGACATACAATAAGATCCGCATATCCCGGTTTACGTAATTAGTGGACTCTGGAATATGCGGATCTGTTTTTAAGGAGAGTTCTACAGTTATTCACTTTTCATAATTTCGCACTGCCTTTTTATCCTTTCGACTGCCTGTTTGCGGAAATCTGGCGGTGAAAGAATTTCAAGCACCGGACCGAATCCGAGCAGGCGGATGAGAATTTCAGTTTCATCGAGGCTGTCGTACCAGAGCTGTACTGTCATTACTCCGGTTTCCGTATCAAGTTCTGTGCGCTTTTCATACGGTGCAAATTCCATCATGAATCTTTCGTGAGCATTGCGCTCCGGATTAATTCGGACAGTGACAGGTTCTTCACAGCGGGTTTGTCTGAAACATGCCTTTGAATCAATTTCTCCGGAAAAGAAAGTTCCTGTGCGTTTCAGTGAAAGAATACGTCCTATGTTTATAATAATGAAATTCTCTTTCTGCTCACTAAACGGGAAAATGCAGTATACACGTATCTTGTCATTTTTCTCCGAGTATTCGATGTAGAACGGGACAACGCGCAGACGCTTTCCATTGCCTTTCCCCGAACGGTATGACACATCAATTATCTCGCGGCTGCGCAGCGCAGTCAGTATTTCACGGAAATGCATTTTATATTTCCTGTCTTCAAACGGATCACCGTCGCTGAACTGGTCGTAGAAATAGAGCATCTCAGAAGTGTAAAGAGGATCGGTATCTTTTAGTTCTTCCGTAAGACTGGAGTATTCATCATCCGACAGGAACAGACGGATACGCGGATCATCAAGCTTTGTGCGAAGCCATCTTTTCTGAAGGAGAGTGAGAGGAGACTGCGGATCATTCTTCGTGTTAGCCGAAAGTGTTCCGTCATCGTTTTTCCGGAAAAGTCCCCAGTCAGATCCATCAGAGTTTGGTATCAGCCTTGGCTGCAGGAAAAGACACGAGTCACGGAATCCTTCATCGATTATAACCGAATTAAGTTCCTGTTCCGTCATGCGTCTGCGTTCAAGCAAGTGCCTCACGATACGGAAATATGCGCCGTATATCTCATGAAATATGTTCATGCCAGCACCTCCCCATAGAGCTTGGCCATGGCCTCGGTATCAGTCCGGAACTGTCTGCATATCTCTTCAGTTCCTCCTTCAACCGAAATGATCCTTCCGGTGAATGTCCTTATCCACGGAACAGCTTCTTTCGGATCATATATATCAAGCGTGAGCAGATAGGTGTTTTCTCCGGTCTGCTCAATTTTTCCGTATCTTATTTCACGTTTCACACGGTCGAAAATGTAGTATTCCTCAGGAGAAATATGCATCGTTATGCGCAGAGGAGTTATCTCCTCCGTACCGTTTCTTACGGAAAATGAAATGCCGAAAACGTGCGGGAGTTCTTCATTCAGCTTTTCAGTCAGAGCTGAATATTCCGGACACGGTTCATCCGGTTTGACCTCTTTTATATAATCGAGCCTTATGGAGTCAAAGCTGTTCTTATCCGGCGTGTATACTATCAGATATCGCCGTCCGGTCTGGGCAGATGTGCTTATCTTCATCGGAACGCAGGTCCGGTTCAGTTCCTTTGTGTTTTCTGAAAGATATAAACGTGCCGGAAAGATCTTAAGCTTTACTGAACGTTCTGAGCGCATGGCTTCGAGAATATCAAGAAGTATGTCATCTTCCAGAGTTCGGACGATGTAGTTGTGTTTCATGATAAAACGGTCGTTCTGCATATCGCAGCTTTTAAGAATACTGTTTCCTATAACACCGAAAGGCTGTATCTCGGAAAAGAATCTTACAGCATCTTTAAGGCCGGGATACCGTGTGGACATTTCATCAAAAGTAT
>JBGUVZ010000420.1:0-8953 GCA_045220685.1 Oscillospiraceae bacterium
AAGGACAGAGTACGGGCAATAAACAACTGGATAGAGGAGGATCGTCATGCCGCAGATAAGTAAGGTACGAATTGTAAATTTTAGTTATAATGACGGCAGCAGATTCATACCGGATGAACTTTATGATCTGACTTCGCCGGAAGATGGTGAGGCACTCAACTCACTGTTCAATCTTAATAACGGCGGTGGTAAGACGGTTCTTGTTCAGCTTCTTATGCAGCCAGTTCATCCGAAAGCAATGGCTGGTGGAAGACACATTGAAGAATATTTTTCACGTCCTGGTGATCATTCATATGTAGTGATAGAATGGAATACTGACGGAAGTCGTGAAAAGCTGCTTACTGGTATTTCGATAGCTGCAAGTACAAATAATTCGAATGATGAAAATCAACGCGGAAATAATATAAAATACTATACTTTCAAAACCGTTTATGAGGGCGAATCACCGTACAGTATTGCTTCACTTGATCTTTCATTCAGTGACAAAGGAAAATATGTTCCGGCATCATTTGATTATGTGCGCGAGAAAGCAAAATCAAGCAGAGGTTTAATGGAGTACTATTCATCGGATGACACTGTAAGATGGAGCTCAGTTCTTGCTGAATACGGTATACTGCGATCTGAGTGGGAAACTGTTATCGAGGTTCTTAACAAAGATGAAGGCGGACTCAATCAGTATTTTGATGATGCTAAGACATCGGACAGACTCATTTCCAAATTCTTTATACCGGCTATTGAGCAGAAACTGAAAAGTGCTGCAGCATCAAAGGCAGATGATTCTCTTGAAACTATGCTTTTAAATTATGCGAAGAAAATAACAGTCAAGGAAAGTGCAATAAAAGAACGTGATACTAACAGAAAGCTTCTGTCTGATCTTGCCGGTATAAGTGAGATGAGCGGGGAACTCTTTAATATTAATGATAAACTTATTTCTTCGGTAAAGGAAGCGTTTGGGTTCAGAAATGCGGTTTCCGATAAACGTACTTCGATAGAAGAGGAAAAATCGAAAACAAGTGAAGAAATAACAAAGCTTGAAGAGCATATAGTTCATATTGATCATGAGGAAAAATCCAGGTTCTACTATATTGCCGCTGAGAACGCTGAAAAAACGAAATCTGAACTGGAACGGGCAAAGGAACGTTTTGAAAAAACAGAATCAGAACTTAATCAGAAAAAACATGATGAGGAATTACTTCTGTGTGCAAAACTGAACAGGCAGAAAAATGAGGCGAAAAATAAGATCACGGCTTTAAAACGACAGATTGAAGCGAAGGAAAATGATTCAGATGAAGCCCAGCGTATTGCAGAGCTGAAATATTCAGTGCTTGTTCTGGCGGAAGAAAAATCTTCAGAACTGGATGAAAACATTGCAGATAAGAAATCCGAATATGATGAGGAAAATGAGAAACTTGAGAAATGCAGAAAATATGTTAAACAGACTGAGAAGATCTGTGATGATGCGAAAGATAAATATAATTCTGTAAATTCACAGCTTGATATTTCCAAAAAGAATACTGATTCCCGTCTTGTAAATCTGAATATTGATATCATGAGAGGATTTGACGGTTCTTATTCAGAAGATGAGATAAATGCTGAAAAAATATCAAAAGAAAAAGCAAAGACTGATCTTGAAAACAAAATAAACAGTTTCAGGAAACGCTCTGATGAAATCGAAGAAAGAATGCATGCAATACCGGAAGAAAAGGCAAATATAAAGCTTATCTCCGGTAAAACGGAAACTGAAAGAGATGAAGCTGAGAAAGCGGCCGCCCTCTATGATGATCTGTATGAAAAGCTTTTTAAGGTTTGTGAAAAGCATAGTTTAATGAATGATGCCGTTTTCTCTGACACTCTGAAGAACGTAATAAGAAAAGAAACTGAAGAAACCAGAGTTATGATCTCGAAGCTGACTCAGGAAAAGCATACTCTTGAGGACAGACTTGAAGCATCTGAAAACGGCTGTGTTCATATAATTCCGGATATAATGAAGTATGTTGTTTCGACAGGGGTAAACTGCAGTACGGGTGAGGAATATCTGTGCAGTCTTACGGAAAGCGGATCTTTATCAGATGAGTCTGCTGAAGCTATACTTGACAGATATCCGGAACTGGCTTATTCACTTTTGTTTGATAACGAAAAGGAACTGAATAAACTTTTATCGGCCGGAAATACAGAATGGCTTCCGGCATCTGTTCCGCTATATACAATGGATCAGATGAATCAGATACTGAGCGGAAATCTTGAGACCAGAGCATTTCTTGCAGCCTGCGACAGAAACTATTTTGCAGACAGAGAGTGTTACCGCAGCAGGATCAGTGGAGAAATAGCTGAAACGGAAAGCAGGATAAGTCTTTATGAAAACCATCTTCCTGAACTTAAACATGAGGAAGAACTGGCGGAAAAGTTTGATTATCCTCAGGAGTGGAGAGAAAAACAGGATAAGCATATTTCAGAACTCATTCAAAAGGAAAAAGAATATGCTTACAGGTTTTCTGAACTTGAAAAAGAGTACAGTGATCTCGCAGATGAGAACAAATCAATTAAAGATAATATCGATAAAACATTAACAGAATTATCCGCCATCGAAAGATGGTTTACTCTGTTCGCAGAACTTCGCGGAATGCTTGATGATGAAGCAGATCTTTATGGTAAACTTGAAGAAGCCCGTGATGACCTGAAGTCATCTGAGGATAAATACAATAAGGCTTGCGCTGATCTTGAAGAACAGAATAAAAATATAGCTGCTCTCGAACGTGTATTTACAGCTCTGAATACGGAATATAAGCGTGTTCAGGATATACTTGAAAAAGTTGAAAATGCAAAGGAAGCAGGGATAATTGAAGGTGATATGGATTCGCTTTATAATCAGTACCAGACACTTCTTGTCAGTATGCATGAAAATATAGCCGGTCTGAAAAGCCGGCTTGATGAAGAAATAAAAAATAAAACTGAAGCAGAAGAGCAGCTAAAGATATTTGAATGCGAAGCTTCTGAATATGAGTCCCTTATTTATTCAGCTGAACTGTTTTCAAAAGCAAAACGTGAGAGAGAAGAGTGCGAAACTAAGATGAGGCATTGTCAGGATGTGTTCGGCCAGTGCAGTAATGAATACTCACGAGCTGATCAGAAACTGAAATTTGCGCTTGATGCACTTGCCGAATTTGAGAACAAGCCACTTCCTGAAAATGAGATAGGTGCTGATTTTGACGGAAGAAAAAAATCAGCTTCCGATTCAGTGAAAATACTAATCATTAAAAGTAAAGAACTTGACAAAGCATCACGTTCGATGGATAACGTATATGTTCGTGTAAGTGATATGCTCGATCATTATGAATGCAGTGAAAATATTCCGGAAGTTATTCTGTCCGATAATCCTGAAAAACAATTTGTTACTATCAAGGCTGATACTGATAAATTTGAGGGAATATATAATAGAAAAAAAAACGAACTTGGTACGAGTCTCCGTGACATAGTTCACAGTTATGATGGTGTCGTAATGCATGAGATAACTGAAAAACTGACAGCTGTCAGAGCAATGCTGTTTGATCTGTCAATTAAGGGAGACAGGCTTTTTACAGTAAGCGAGAGTATCAGCACGATGATTGAATCTCTTGAAAAGGAAAACAAGAGAATAGAAACAGATCTTCGCGAAATAGAGAATGATTTCAATGATATTGTAAACCAGTGTATGATACAGGGCAGGAGAATGTACACTGATCTCTGTAAGATCGCTGCAAGTTCAAGAGTACAGATTATTAAGGAAAAACCTCAGATCCAGATGTTCAAGTTTGATCTTCCGGAAGAAAAGGCGATTTCAGAGGAACAGTCGAAGCTTTCGATAAGCACGGAGATAGAATACGGTTCAAATGAGCTTAAGGATCTTATAAGAGACGGCGCTGAGGATAGAGTGATACGTAAAAAAGCAAAAGCTGTTGTCGGCAGTGAAAAGCTGCTTCACAGATATATCTGTCAGGATACTGTTGCTGTCAAAGTTTATAAGGTTGAGCAAAACAGCAGCCGTTCAGTTTACAAGAGATGGGAAGATACTCTTGTCCAGAATTCCGGCGGTGAGAAATTTGTTGTATTTTTCTCACTTGTTCTGACACTTATGAACTATACAAGATCGGTGACCGGATTTACTGATAAAAATGCCAGTGGTGTTCTTATTCTTGATAATCCGTTTGGAAAGATCACCTCAGAACATCTTCTTAAACCTGTATTTGAGATTGCAAAACGATATAATGTACAGCTTATCTGTTTCAGTGATATCAATAAAAGTGATGTCATAAACTGTTTTGAATGTGTGATAAAACTTGTAATAAAGAAACAGAGCTTGTCAGATCAGGAGATAATGACACACGAAGGCAATGATATTATTGAACATGGCTATTACAAAATAACAAACGGACAGCTTAGTCTGTTTTAACGGAAATGAGCATTTTTCTTCGAAAAATGAATTATAATTTTCCGGCTAGGGCCGGAAAATGCACGAAGGAGGCAGGAGTATGCTGAATATTTATTTTGGTGATATGCCGGAGGCGGTTTATAATACCAGTGTCTATTTTAAAAATACATATAAGGACGAATGGATCACTGATGAATTATCGGTTAAAATGATTAAGAGCGTAGACCGTTCGGAAGTAATTGATGCAAAGACAATCAAAAGTCCTGTTTTCGGGCTGATCTCACCTGTAAAACTGTCTGGTGGTGTCAAGACACTAATACTCATAGCCAATGATCCGAAATATGTTTTTAACGCTTCAAACTGCGGTGATAACTGTGCCAGATGGATACTTGAAATAGCGAAGCATAAAGATATTACGATTAATTTACGTCATATTATGGATTTTGGCAGCAGGAAATTCAAAGCGAAAATACTTAACAGCGGAGAAACAGTGGACAATATGGCTGATCTGATTTTTAAAGCTCATCAGTATGTGATGAAAGATTTCAAGTGTAAAAATACTGAGGTTATGTATGATAAATCTGAAATAGATGAAAGGATTAAAAACACAGAAGGGGATCGAAGCAAAATGCGCCGAATTATGAATGAAATAGGCGCGGAAAGAGAAAAGCAGAGATCAATTCTTATAGCTAAGGAACTGATTAAAAAGAATGTTTTACCTTTGGAAGAAGTCGCAAGTATAACTTTGCTTTCTGTTGATGAGGTTATTAAGCTTGCAGCATTTACTTTGCCTGTTTGATGTAAATTAGCGAAAAGGGGAATAATGAAATGAAAAAAGTAATAAGAACTATAGTGGCACTTTCTGCTGCAGTTATTGCAGCTGAGTCAGTAACACCGTTCAGAAATACAGTTCTGAATAATAATGATGAAATAACAGTATACGCAGCGGAGAATGAAAGTAGCCTTATGGATTCGAAAGATTTACCGGAATGGATACCGAAATCATTTGACGAAGCTGCTGCCTTTGAAGAAAAATTCGGAAGAACACATACCGGGGACGGATATGTATGTGTACTTTTCAGAAAAAAAGAAATGGAACAGTTTCACGCAGCTTATAATTCATCTCCTAAAAAATTTAATTCTAATTCAAAAGATTTTGCAAAGGTCTCGTTTGAAATTCCATCCGGAAAAACTGAAGAATCGGGAACGATATATGAAGATGGAGAATACATTGTTTTTATTTTCAGGTTTAAAGGAGCAGATTATATTAGTATAATTGACGATATAAACAAAAAGATTTACAGATTCATTTCCGATGAAAACGGCGAACCGATTGAAGCAAAACCTGTTGCCGGAGATTGTGACGGAAACGGACGGATAGAAGCTTCTGATGTGTTAATTCTTCAGAAATTTATGGTTATGGGCAATAAGAACACCACTCTGCCTTTTTACTATGATATGAATGATGATGGCGTAATAAATATCGCTGATCTGTGCATTATTAAGGAAGCTTTGATGAATAGTCAGTGAAATATAGCAAAGATATGCCTATGAGCAGATGTAGTTTGCATCTGCAAGGCAATCAAATAGATTAATTAATTACAGTGAACGTATTGATATCACTTAATTACGAAAAGGAGAATACCAACAGGTTATGAACAGAATAAAAGCAGAACAGGTTTTCAGAAGTTATACTGATCACTATGATTCTTCTGATTTAAAAATTAAACTTAAGATAGACCATACATTCAGGGTGGCTGAGATAGCGGACAGGATCGCAGCTGGATTAGGTGTGGACCGTGATTTTGCGTGGCTTTCAGGACTTCTGCATGACATCGGAAGATTTGAGCAGGTGAAAAGATACGGTACGTTTTATGATGCTGTTTCTATTGATCATGCGGAACTCAGTGCGGATATACTGTTTAAGGACGGGCTTTTCGCAGAGTTTGAGAAAGCTTTGTTTTCAGATGTTTCAAGTGATGAAAATATCTTTTTAAATGAAGATAAGAAAAAGCTTCTCGAAACTGTTATTCGTTTGCATAACAAGCTGGCAGTACCGGATGGCCTTGATGACGATACTCTCTTGTATACAAGGATACTCAGAGATGCCGACAAGGCTGATATTTTCCGTGTTCTTACCGAACCGCCTTATGATGAAAGAAATGAGAGAATCATAAATGACGGTGAGCCTGCAGATGAGAAGGTTATGAGCCTTGTTATGGAACGTCGATGCGTGCCGAGAGGTATCACTAAAACTGAGTTTGAAAGTCTTGTAAGTCACTGCTGTATGGCGTTTGAACTGGAATACAAAGTTTCAAGAGAGATAGTAGCTGAGCAGGGCTATCTTGATATTCTTATGAACCTTGACGCTAAAAATGATATCGTAAGAGATCAGCTTAAAACTGTCAGAGATGAAATGCAGAAATGCTGGGCAGAAGCTGTAAGATGATAAAAAAATCCGTATCCTCGTGTGAAGATACGGATTTTTTTATATCTTAACTTCTATATTTCCGTTCATACATGTTCCGTTGATTTTTATTACGGTATCAGTGCCGTGAACAGAAAGTGTAAATGATTTCGGTGATGTCAGCCAATAGCTGATGTTTACGGTATCACCATGCTTAACAGCAGTTATCTCTGTAACTGTTTTTCCTTCTGTATCACAGATCCTTGTATGTGCCGGTACATCATCGACAGGGTTGTACCAGACTATTTCGGCGTTACCGGAATAATCATATGCGAAATTATCTTTGAAATCACCGTATGCAACAAGAGAATTTTCCTTTGCGTAAACCGGCATTTCCATATAGGAGCAGGTACGGGTGATGAATTTTCCGCCGGATTCGGTCTGTCCGGTTATTATGTCAGTCCAGTTTCCTTCCGGCAGCCAGAACTGAGCGGTGCCTTCTTCATTGAATACAGGAGCACAGAGGAGGGAAGAGCCGAGCATGTACTGTCTGTCGAGTGTGAGGCAGACCGGATCATCGGGGTACATGAGAAACATGGCACGCATCATTGGGATTCCGGTCTCGTGCGTATGAACAGCTTCCGAGTAAAGATAAGGCATCAGTCTGCCTTTAAGCTTGGTGAAGAAGCGCAGAACATCTACTGATTCATCGTCGAAAAGCCACGGTACACGATAGGATGAATTGCCGTGAAGTCTGCTGTGGGTTGAAAGAAGACCGAAGGCACACCAGCGTTTGTAAAGATCAGGTGTGGCAGTGTCTTCAAATCCGCTTATGTCGTGGCTGTAAAAACCGAATCCGCTTAAACAGAGTGACAGGCCTCCGCGCAGAGTTTCCGCCATGGAAGTATATTCAGCTGTGCAGTCGCCTCCCCAGTGAACAGGGAATCTCTGACCGCCTGCTGTGGCACTTCTTGCAAACAGGCAAGCTTTGTTTCTGCCGTGGTATTCTTCAAGTGCTTCAAATACAGTTTGGTTATAAAGCTGCGTATACAGGTTGTGCATTTTTTCAGGATCGGAACCGTCTGAATATTTTATATTTACAGGGATTCTTTCGCCAAAATCAGTTTTGATGAAATCAACACCGGTCCTGCAAAGTGATCTGATTTTATCCTTGAACCATTCGCATGCTTCAGGGTTTGTAAAGTCCACAATGGCCATGCCAGGCTGCCACATATCTGTCTGGAATACTGAGCCGTCAGGGTTTTTAAGAAAATATCCGTTTTGCATTCCTTCGTCAAATAAAACCGACTCCTGCGCAATGTACGGATTTATCCAGACACAGACTGAAAGACCACGTTCTTTTATTTTCTTTAACATTCCTTCTGGATCAGGGAAGCATTCAGTATTCCATTCAAAGTTTGTCCACTGATATTCCTTCATCCAGAAGCAGTCAAAGTGGAAAACCTGAAGCGGAATGTCGTAATCCTTCATTTTATCGATAAATGAAAGAACAGTTTCCTCGTTGTAGTCCGTTGTAAATGAAGTCGTCAGCCATAATCCGAAGGTTTCGGCAGGCGGAAGGGCGGGACGGCCTGTAAGTCTGGTATAGGAAGATATCACATCGAGAGGTGTTTCTCCGCCGATAATGAAGTATTCAAGTTTTTCACCCGGAACTGTAAATGTTAGTTTTGAAACAGTATCCGAACCGACTTCAAATGAAACCTTGTCGGTTGTGTTTACGAAAACGCCGTAACCTTTTGATGAGATACAGAAAGGAACGCATTTGTAGGATTGATCTGAGCATGTGCCGCCGTCTGAGTTCCAGATCTCTACGGTCTGTCCGTTCTTAACGAAAGGTGTGAACTTTTCACCGAAGCCGTAAATATTTTCACCGACGTCGAGTGAAAGCTGTTCACGGATAAATGTGTATCCGGAGTATGCGCTGTCCCACGACCGGTTGTTACGGTATGAAGCTTTGCGCAGTTCCGTGCTGTGCTGATCTTCTGTGATGTATGAAGTGGATTTTGCACCGTTATGTGTGAGTGTTTTTCCGCGAAATTCAAAGCTTATATCCCAGACCGGACCTTTCTTTATTACAGCTTTGGTTTCGCCGGAAATAAGTTCTGCATATTCTTTAGTTT
>JBGUVZ010000421.1:0-2231 GCA_045220685.1 Oscillospiraceae bacterium
AAAAGCCTTTATTTTTAATTTTATAATTAGTTTACTATTTATTAACTATATTAAACCTTAATATTTCTTAAAATTTAATTTTAAAACAAAATTATTTAAATAAAAAGAAACAAAGTAGTTTTACTTATTTGATTCGAAAATTTGCTTTTGTTTTTATACAAGTTTTTATGGTGATAAAAAGAACGTGATAAAATGATTAACAAGGAAAGTTTGGTATATGAAATGAATTTGAACAACAATGACAATATAAAATTTGAAAAAATCAGGTCTTTCAAGGATGAAAATATGGATAAGTTCTTTCAGGATTTAATAAAGTCTATTAATAAGGCATTTGTGGAATATAAGATGCATTATGCCATGGATTATGATTCCATGAAAAAGGAGGATTTCTATTTAGAAGTATATAGGAAGCATAATTATATTGACAGCCTTGATTCCTATTTCAACATCAGAGATGAGGACAAGCTGGCGATAAATTATTTTATATATGAAAACATGGAAGGCAACGATTTGATGGACTTGCTGCTTGATGTTTATCGCTTGTCTAGATCTATGATTTCTGATGATGTTGTCATATGTCTTAGATTAGTAGATGGGGACATGTACTATGAAAACCTTTTAGGAATTTATATCCAACTTGATATCGAGGATGTAGATAACTTTTTCCCATTTAGAAAAGAACTGTTTCAAAGGCACGAACTTGAAGTCTTATATAAAATTTATGTGTTTATGTGGTGATTTCATGACTTCTGATAATTTCAATTGGTATTGGCTTCATGAATTGGGTACTATTCTGCTTGACAGTGATGACGAAGCTTATTTAAGGACTGCTATCAACAGGTTTTATTTCAGCGCCTTTTGCGAGGCTAGGGATTATTTGATAAATAATAAAATTTTCACCTGAAACTGCAGTTTAAAAACTTAATGATTATATACCTTTACAAACATAGATAATATATTATAAGGATAATCATTTTTTATAATTTAGTTTAAAGAGGTGAAAATTTGTCTTGGTTAATAGTGCTCATGGTATTATTGTTTGCTTCAATTAAAAATACAAGTCCTAAGAAGCAGTCTGTATCAGTTATCATTCCTGCATACAATGAAGAGCCTACAGTAGGTCAGGTCGTATCAACAGCACTTAAATTGTCCTATGTGGACGAAGTCATTGTTGTTGACGACGGTTCAACAGATAGAACTACTGAAGAGGCTGAAAAGGCTGGAGCTACTGTTATCGGACACATAACCAACCAAGGCAAAGGTTCCGCTATCAAAACAGGAGTAAAGCACTCCAAAGGAGACATACTCGTTTTCATCGACGCGGATATTTCAAATCTGTCCACAAACAAGATAGATACCATGATCCGTCCTATTCTCGAAGGTGAGGCGGATATTACAAAAACCAAATTCGCCCGTGAAAGCGGCCGTGTCACCGAACTTACAGCAAAACCTCTTTTAAGCTTCTTTTTCCCGGAACTCAACTTCGAACAGCCTTTAAGCGGCCAGTTTGCAGGAAAACGTTCCGCATTGAACAAGATCAAATTCGAGGAGGACTACGGAGTCGATGTACGAATCGTCCTTGATGCTGATGTTCATGGAATCAAGATAGTCGAAGTCGACATCGGCGAGATAGACCATGACATGTCTCCTCTTGCCAATTTGAATAAGATGGCTAATGAAGTGGTCAGGACAATCATCGACCGCGCTGTCAATTACGGCCGTGTCACAATGATGGATACATTGGGCAATTATATTAGAATGGCAATCATGTCATTGTCCCTGGTAATTCTAGGTCTCTTCATGCTTTTCTTTGTCCCAGCCATTCCTTTGATTGTTGCCGGACTTGTAGTCGCCATAGGTGCGGTATTGACTATTTACTACATAATTCAAATCATAAGAAAATCCGTACCTATCTTAAGAAAGAGCGATGCGAGGATTTCACTGAGATCCTTTATCAACATGCATTTTCCTGTTATCATATCAGGTTTGATTCTTGTATTGATGCTTTCAACATTTCTCTCAGCCACCACATTTTCAGACGGCCGTGTTTCAGTCGAACTCACTTCAAGAAATCTTGTCTACTCATCAGACAATTATCATGATACAATTTCCGTGAGAGGTCCGTATACCATCGAAGCATCTCCGGATAATGAAACCGATGTTGTGAGAATTCCTCAAGATGCTCTTAGAACGATGGAGATGACTGCAAATGATACCATGATCATTGGAGG
>JBGUVZ010000422.1:0-3523 GCA_045220685.1 Oscillospiraceae bacterium
AGGCGACCAGATGATCCTCGACGGTCCTCACAGAAAGGGCGACTTCAGAAGAGCAAGAGCTGGTGCTGCTAACATCGTACCTAACTCAACAGGTGCTGCTAAGGCAATCGGCCTCGTAATCCCAGAACTCAACGGCAAGCTCATCGGTTCTGCACAGAGAGTTCCAGTTCCAACAGGTTCTACAACAATCCTCACAGCAGTTGTTAAGGGCGCTAACGTAACAGTTGACGGCATCAACGCTGCAATGAAGGCTGCTGCTTCTGAATCATTCGGTTACAACGAAGATCAGATCGTTTCTTCAGACGTTATCGGCATGAAGTTTGGTTCACTCTTCGATGCTACACAGACAATGGTTTCAAAGATCGCTGACGATCTCTACGAAGTTCAGGTTGTTTCATGGTATGATAACGAAAACTCATACACATCACAGATGGTAAGAACAATCAAGTACTTTGCTGAACTCGGCTAATAAATAATTCTTAACGGAATTTTTCAGAGGATAAGCGAAAGCTTATCCTCTGTTTGTTTTAAAGGAGGTATATATATGAATGCACAGAACCTTAAAAGAATACTTGGTATTGTCATTTCCGTTTCTCTTCTTGCAACCTCAGGAATCACATCAGTTTCAGCTGAGAGCGCATTTACAGCCGGAGACAGTATAGCTACCGGTGTCGGCCCTGTTGCTGCAGGAGAATCAAGTTTTGAATCTTTCGCTGAATGTGTCGGAGATTATCTTAAAGCTGCCGGCATCATCGAAAGTGACTCATCACTTGCAAAGATCGGCGCAACTTCTGCAGAAATACTTGAACAGATAAAATCGGGCAGCGAAATTGCCAATGCAAAGTATGTAATGGTCTCATCAGGCGGCAACGATTACCTTGATCTTTTTGAAGAAGCTATAAAGCCGTACATGGAGGAAGGCGATACTCTCGCAACGCTTACACCTGAAAAAAGAGCTGCACTTACTCAGAAGATCTCTGCTGATTCAACTGCTTTCACTACCAAGCTGAACGAAGTTGGGACAGTAACTGATGGTGCCTACGCCAATGCAGTTAAGATCGTGGAAGAAATAAAAGCCAAGAATCCTGACGCAGTTATTTATTTCATTGAACTGTACAATCCTTTTGACGCATACGCTTCAAGCGACAATGATACAACACGTATCTTAGGCACCTTTGCTCAGAACAGCATCAGTGCATACGACAAAAAGCTTGCCGGTATCGAAGGAATAAAACTTGTTCCAGTTTTCGAGAATTTCAAGGGACGTTCGGCAGACTTCATCCGCACAGGTGACGTTCATCCGACTGAAGCAGGTCACATAAAGATCGCTGAACCTATCATCAGTGACATCACAGGAGAAGATGACAAGACCATTCTCTCAAACATGATAAAATACAAAATGATCGATGCCACTACTTTCATGGCACTCCCTGAAGATATGCGTTCAGATATCGATCCGGACAAAATAAACGAAGAAAATACGAACGCTGTAACCACAACCGCAGTTACCGATGCGCCGCCTGTGATAACATCAGTAGACTGGACAACTGCAGCAGTCACAACAACTGCTGTCGATACAACAACATCTGTTACCACAACAGTAACTACAGCTGATACAACCACAGCAGCAGCCACATCTGAAACTACAACTGAAGCAACAACTACCTCAGGTACAACCGCAGCAGTAAGCGGTGTATCAAACTCCCCTGCCACATCCGGCCGCGGCGTCAGCCCTGTAATTTTCTCAGGACTTTTCGCATCAGCCGCTGCTTGTCTGATGTTAAGGAAGAAGAGAGACTGATCATAGTTCTGATCCGTAATGATCACACTTATCTGTGACAGACCACATAAAAAAATTAAAGGTGCATCCGAAAATGATGCACCTTTTTTATATCTTATTGTAAATTCAATGTCACGCACGTTCTGCAGTGATTCCCTGATTTTTATACCGGATAAGCACCTGCAGCCATTCGTTTTTCAAACTCATCAACAGGCAGAGGCTTGTCAAAGAAGAATCCCTGGGCATAGTCACAGCCGTTCTTGCGCAGGAGTTCAAGCTGAGTTTGCGTTTCCACGCCCTCGACGATACATTCAAGGCCAAGATCCTTAGCCATAGCGACAACATACCTGAACATTATACTTCTTGAATTATCACTCGCCTCGCCATCAAGAGGGAGAAAGGCTCTGTCGATCTTGAGAACATCCCACGGAACCACGCGAATGAGGTTCAGTGATGAGTATCCCATACCGAAGTCATCCACTGATACGCAGATCTCCTGAGCATGAAGCTCATCTACTATCGCTTTGAGCTCGCTGAATTCCACATCTGTGGTCGTTTCAGTAAGTTCGATCTCAATGCATTCGTGCGGAACACTGTGCTTATCAATGATACCCATGATAGTTTCAACAAGTTTCGGATCAGTCATATGCCTTCTTGAAAGGTTTACCGATACACGTATAGGCTTGTATCCTGAATTTAACCATAATCTGATATCCCTGCAGACAAGGTCGAGCATATAGAAATCAAGCTTGCAGATCTCATTGCTTCGTTCAAGCACAGGAATGAAATTCATAGGCGGCATTATCTGTCCGTCGTGGAACCAGCGGCAAAGCGCTTCCGCTCCGCTTATCTCTCCTGTAACAGTATTCACCTTCGGCTGATAAAAAACGTGGAACTCCCCGCGTTCAAGCGCATCCGGGAATATCTTCTGGATCTTTCTTATCCTTTCGTGCTGGGACATAAGAAGATCGGAAAAGAAAACGATATTATCCTGAGCTCCGGATCTGGCAACGGAATAGGCATTCATTATTCTCGTCATTATATCGCTTGGTGAATTTACCGTATAGCCTTCAGGAATACGGAACACGCCTGCACAGGCAGATATTCTGACAGTCTTCCCGCTTTTGTCAGCTACGACAACAGCCTCATTCAGATACTCAATAAGTTCCGGAAGATCCGACTGATCGCAGATACACACGAAAGCGTCTCCGCCAAGTCGCGCCGCAATACCGGTCTCTCCAATGAGCTGTTCTATGTGTTTATAATGATTGATAAGAACGGTATCGCCGCATTTCCTTCCGTACTCCTCATTTATGAATGAGAAATGGCGGAGATTATAATTTACAGCAGCCTTTCCATCAAGACTTCCGCTCTGACCGTTCCAGGTCAGATACTTGAAAAAGCTTCTCATGTTTCTGAAACCGAGATCATCGTAGAAAGCAAGATCTTCAGCAATGACCTGCAGACGGTTACGGCTGATAAATGCCAGAGCTGTCCTCATGGTGAGATCAACCTTGAAGAGTTCCTCCTCTGTAAGAGGCGGCTCATCTTCTGCCATGTACACCGTCATTGTGGTTATCGACATAAGTCTGGTAACAAAGCGCACAGTATGCACCGGCTTTCCTCCTTTGCCGGTATCGTAACTGCACATAGTCTCGCCTTCCCCGCGGCTTTCCTCACCGGGATTGCGGTAAAAACGCGTAACACCTTTTGAAAGGCGAAACATCGCCGATATCTCATTAA
>JBGUVZ010000423.1:0-3510 GCA_045220685.1 Oscillospiraceae bacterium
TCTGTTCTTCTTGACAGCGGTGCCGATATTCTGATGTACGGCATGGGTGAACATCAGATCAAGGAAATCTGCACACGTCTTTCTCAGGGTGAAGATATAAACACCATCCACGATGTACGAGGAACCTGCTATCTCACTGAACCTGTAAACACTCCTTTGGGTGCAGCACAGTGTCCGTCATTTGAGCAGGTACGTGACAATAAGCTTGAATACGCGAAGGCAGTTAAAATACAGTACGACTGGCAGGATGAAGTTTACGGAAAGACGATCATCCAGCGACACGGAAAACTGATGCTTGTACAGAATCCTCCGGCATACAGTCTTACTACCGAAGAACTAGACTATATTTACAGTCTGCCTTATACAAGAGCGATACATCCGAGCTATGAAGCTCTGGGCGGTGTACCGGGTATTGAAGAAGTCCGTTTCTCTATTACACATAACCGCGGATGTTTCGGTTACTGCAATTTCTGTTCTATCGCCCTTCATCAGGGACGAAGAATAACTGTAAGAAGTGAAGAATCCGTTTTAAAGGAAGCTGAACGTATTACAAAGATGCCTGACTTCAAGGGCTATATTCACGATGTAGGCGGACCGACAGCGAACTTCCGTCACACATCATGTGAAAAGCAGCTTAGCAAGGGTCTGTGCATGGGTAAGAAATGTCTTGCTCCTACCCCATGTCCTGCACTTAAGGCAGATCACACGGAATATCTTGCAATGCTCAGAAAGATAAGAAAGATCAAGGGCATAAAGAAAGTGTTCATTCGCTCAGGTATCCGCTACGACTATCTTATGCAGGACAAGAACGATGAATTTATACGCGAACTTATACTTCATCACGTAAGCGGTCAGCTTAAGGTAGCGCCTGAGCACTGCTCTGCAGTTGTTCTAGACAAGATGGGCAAGCCGCATATTGAGGCGTACAAGGCTTTCCAGAAACGATTCTACGAGATCACAAAGGGAATGGACAAGGAACAGTATCTTGTTCCGTACCTTATGTCATCACATCCGGGAAGTACTCTTAACGAAGCTATTGAACTTGCGCTTTTCCTTAAGGAAAACAAGATACGTCCGGAGCAGGTTCAGGACTTCTACCCTACTCCGGGTACTATCTCAACTGCCATGTTCTATTCGGAAGTAGATCCGTACACAATGGAAAAGGTCTACGTTCCGAAAACTCCGCAGGAAAAGGCTATGCAGCGAGCTCTGCTCCAGTATTTCCGTCCGCAGAACAGGGATATTGTGCTTGAAGCCCTTAAAAAAGCCGGAAGACGCGATCTTATCGGTTCATCTCCTAAATGCCTTGTTGAGGACTATCCTCAGAATAAGACACCGCAGAAAGGCGGCAATTCTTCAAAGAAGAACTCACCGCAGAAGGGCGGAAATCATTTAAACAGAAATGCAGGCGGCAGAAATCAGAACCAGCCTGACAACAGAAGAAATAACGGTAAACATAACGCGCCTCCTCAGAATCGAAACGGAAACAAGAATTCCGGCAGACGCGGACATAAGTAATTTCTGTTTATTCACCTTAACAAATAAAACTGTATCAAACGCAGTATATAATAATACCGGCATCTGAACTTCAAAATCAGATGCCGGTTTATTTTTAGCTAATAACAGATAACAAACATGGTTGGCTTATCTGTCAAGCATAAAATTATCAGAGTTCCTTTTCAAAAAGAATGTATTCCCTCTTTTTCAGCACTTTGGAATCTATATATTTTTCAGTTACCTTTCCTTTTTTTATAAGCGCACCGACGGATGAAGCTTTTTTACGGCATAGTTCCTTAAAAATGACCTGGGAAATGGCAGAGCCAAGCCCAAGATGATTTCCGTCAACGCCCATATAAAGAAGCACGAAGTTATGGCATTTGTATTTATTTTTCAGAAGAAACAGGATATCAGAAAGTCCTATATTTCCGTAAAGCCTGTTTCCGTAATCAGGGACGCATATAAGGAATCCAACAAGCTTGTTATTCTTATATCCAAGTTTAACCATAGAAAAGTCGAGAACTGATTTCAGATCCTTGTACATCTCCCGGAATTCTTCTTCAGTAATATGCGAAAACACCGGAAAATCACTGTAGAGGTCCATTATCAGATGATAAACCTCTCCGATAATAACATCCCAGTTCTTCTTTTCCGCAGATACTATGCGGTAGCCTTTCTTCATCAGAAAATCATAACGCTTTTTATACTTTTCATCGTCAGCTTCTGATTTATCGACCTTCTTATAGATGTTGGAAATATATGTACCGGATACCTCATATCCGTTTTCCTTCCAGAGTTCCGGATAGTACGAAACACCGTAAGGTTCGGAAAAATATCTGTGTTCGTCGAAACAGTCGTTCTTCATTCTGTATCCGATCCAGAAACTTGCATCTACAGGACCGGTAAGCTTTATAATTCCTTGTGAACTGGCATATTTTTCAGCTGCGTCCATTAGAGCCTTAACTGCTTCGCGGTCGTTTTCACTGTCAAAGAATCCTAAATACGCCTCGTTCTTGTCGTTGTATATCGTAATAGCACAGCGTGAAACCGGCTTGTCATCATGGTAACAGACAAATGCAGTAAAGGAGAAATAATGACTTAATGTATGTGTGCCTTTTAAAAGCTGTTCCTCGTCAGAACGCTTCTGCATAAGGTCTTTCTTCTCATAAATATTCACCGGAAGCGCAAGAAAATCCTCGTATTCATTTTCAGTGACCTGGATTACTTTATACATTACTTTTCCTTTCTGCAGATCGTTACAGTACCGCTGTTTCCGTCAAGTTCGATGATATCGCCGTCTTTTATGATCTCTGATGCATCCTTTACGCCAACCACCGCAGGTATTTTAAGTTCTCTGGAAATGATGGCTGTATGTGAAAGGAGCGATCCCTTCTCGCTGATAATTCCTGCGGAGTTAGAGAGCATGAAGACCCAACCCGGATCGGTCATCTTGGCGACAATGATCTTCCCTTTTGTTTCAGGCGGATCACAGGCGTCTTTTACGACTACTGCCTCTGCTTTCACTTTACCGGCCGATGAGGCAGTTCCGTACAGAACGTCCTTATCCGACGATACCGAAGATGCGTAAACTTTAGTGAATATCTTTCTGTCGTATTCTTTATGCTCGAAAATAAGTCTTGAAAAAGCCGGAAGATCATAAAATCCTGAATAATCCTGCTTTCTTTGTTTTATCAAGCTTCTGAAAGTATCTTCATTTTCGTTAAAAATCTCTTCTCTGGTAAGATAAAACACATCCCGTACTTCATCTATGCTGCCGTTTTCGAAAAATATTTCTCCTGCACGAATAAACATCGACCTTACCATACCGTAGATCCTTGTACGGTTAAGTCTTGATATTTCGCGGTTCATGATACCGACAGCAGCCTTTGAGGCAAAATATCTGATCCTTTTCCTGTGGCTTCTGATATCTGCAAGAATACTATCCGTATTTTTTTCCGTCTCATTAAGAAGAGAGGCTTTTGTTTTCTTGAAAATCTCCTCATCCGATGAAAG
>JBGUVZ010000424.1:0-7509 GCA_045220685.1 Oscillospiraceae bacterium
GACTGGAAAATTTCAATTTTATTTTCCGAAGGAAAATACTCAATTTTGATCTTACCAGCTTTTTCTCATCTCTTCGAAGTCAATCGTCCTGCCGACTTTTTTCCATATGTGAATGACTAAGATCAGATTAAGTATCAGGTTGAGCAAAAGTGTCACAGACCCTGCAACACCCTGGGTTCCGGTTCTCACATATGTATCTCCTGCCGGCTCTTCAGTTACTAATATACAACCAGTTACGCTTGACAAAAAGTCATACAAACCATGTGCAAGACCACATGCCCATATATTACGAGTTTTCCAGTAAAGGATAAGAAAGCCGAAGCCGAATAATCCGGTGCTTAATGTCTTTAATGCAGCCTGCGCAAAAAGAACAGGCTCGGAAACATCTGCTCCCATAATATGCACCCATCCGAAAATAAACGAACTGATCACTGCTGAAGCAGCAAACACACCTTTTCTGTTTCGAAACTGATAAACTATGCCGTCATTGATTACTGCTCTGAATGCCAGTTCCTCAAAAAGACCTACAAAAAAGAACATAAAAGCGTTAATAATAAACTGAAGCGGAATGTTTTTCTGAAACTGTACGATATCTTTGCCTGAAAAATGGGTTCCAAGAATAGTAACTGCACCCGCAAAAACCGTTAATGCCAGTGCAAAAATAATAAACCCTGACAATCTCTTTATCACAAATCCTGTTGTCTTCTCACATTGATCAAACGTCTTCGTTCCGGATATTAGATACAGAATCGCACACATAGCCAGTGAAAGAATTACTCTGAGAAGACCTTCATCAAAATAAGTATCGCAATGCAGGAACATGATGCCAGCAACGGAAGCAGCAACTCCTGTAACAGCTGTGAAGAACGGCTGCTTCTTAAGAAACTCCAAAACCTTTTTCACTAATTTTCCTCCTGTGATTTCTTACCAGCTTTTTCTCATCTCTTCGAAGTCGATCGTCTTACCGACTTTTTTCCAGATGTGTATGACAAATATCAATGAAAGTATCAGGTCGAGTACAAGTGTCAAAAGTCCCGCAACACCCTGGATTCCGGTTCTCACATATGTATCTCCTGTCTTCTCGCCGCTTACATATATGCATCCGTTTATACCGGCCAGAAAGTCATACAAACCATGTGCAAGAGCACAACCCCATATATTACGCGTCTTCCAGTACAGTATAAGAAGTCCGAACCCGAATAATCCGGTGCTTATTGTCTTGAGCGCAGCCTGTGCAAAAAGAAGCGGCTCGGAAACATCTGCACTCATAATATGCACCCATCCGAAAAACAGCGAACCAATCACTGCTGAAACAGCAAATACACCTTTTCTGTTTCTGAACTGATAAACAATACCGTCATTGACCACTGCCCTGAATATCAGTTCTTCAAAAATGCCTACAAAAAAGCATATAAAGGCGTTAAGTATAAACTGAAGAGGTATGTTTTTCTGTAGCTGCATGACATCTTCGCCGACAACACGGTTTCCCAGAACAGCAAAGGTGCCTGTCACAACAGTTAATGCCACTGTAAAAATAATAAACCCTGAGAATCTCTTTATCACAAATCCTGTTGTCTTCTCACACTGATCAAACGTCTTCGTTCCGGATATGAGATACAGAACCGCACACATAGCCAGTGAAAGAATAACTCTGAGAAGTCCTGTTGCGAATTGATTATCGCAGGACAGAAGCTTGATACCTCCAACAGAAACAGCAGCTCCAATAACAGCAGTAAGCAGCGGCTGCTTCTTAAGAAACTCCAAAATCTTTTTCATTAATAATCCTCCTGTGTGACATACTACAAAGTTCTGGTATAGAAAAAACACCAGACAAGTACAACCGTACATGCACAATTCATTATACCATATATGCCACAAACTGCAAGAGGACTGAAATGATTTTTTTAAATTCATTTAATATCACCAATCCATAAGAATTTATATAATCAGCATACCGCAAAGCAGACAATAAAGCTCGTAATCCATCGTACAGAAAAAATTCAGAAAAGGGTCTTCCGCAAAACGGTCAACGGTGTTATAATAACATTGACCGGAACGGTCACCGGAGGTGAGAAACAAAAATGAATGAGAAGTTTTTCAATTTAAGCGAGGAGAAAAGGCTTTGCATTATCAATGCCGGATACCGTGTATTTGCGGAGAACAGCTATAAGAAAAGTCCGGTAAGTGAAATTGCTGCCGAGGCTGGTATAAGCAAGTCACTGCTCTTTCACTATTTCAGAAACAAGAAGGAACTATACCTTTATCTTCTGAAATATGCCGCTGAGATCACGTTTACCTATCTTTACGATTACCAGTGTTTCGATGAGGAGGATATTTTCGAGATCATGCTCCGCGGTCTTACTGCCAAGATCAACATGATGAAAAAATATCCGGATATTACAAGATTTTCGCTCAGAGCATACTACGAAACTGATCCGGAAGTAGCGGACGGGATCAAGGAACTTATCGGAAAGACTGCTTCATTTGAGGCAAACAGCAGCAGGATGAAAATCGATCCGTCACAGTTCAAGGAAGGACTAGATCTTGAAATGATGTACAACGACATGTATTTTGCCTCGGAGGGATATCTGTGGGAAAATACTCGAAGCGGCATCATCGACGTTGACAAGGCAGAAGAAGATTTCAGGAAGATGATAAACTTCTGGAAGACACTGTACTTAAAGTAACAAAGAAAAGAGGGAGATATATGAGTGTTATCAAAACAGAGAAACTGACAAAACGATACGGAAAATACCGCGGAATAACCGAACTCGACCTGAGTGTGGAGGAAGGCGAATTCTTCGGATTAATCGGACCAAACGGAGCCGGAAAATCAACTACTGTAAGAACGCTTCTCGGACTTATAAAACCGACATCCGGATGTGCACAGATCTTCGGAAAAGACATAGTTTCCGGACACAAAGAAATACTCGCCGATATCGGCTACATGCCGTCCGAGGCAAACTTTTACAGCTCGATGACAGCGGACGAGATAATAAAACTTTCAGCACGATTAAGGAAAAAGGACTGTACCGCCGAGGCAGCTCGCCTATGCGACAGACTGAACGTTGACAGGAAAAAGAAAATAGAAGAACTGTCACTCGGAAACAGAAAGAAGATATCCATAGTCTGCGCTCTGCAGCACAAGCCGCGTCTTTGCATACTCGACGAGCCGACCAGCGGACTTGATCCGCTTATGCAGAAGGAGTTCTTCGATATACTGAAGGAACGAAATGCAGACGGCAGCACGATAATGCTTTCTTCGCACATTCTTTCGGAAATACAGAAGAACTGCACCAGAGCCGCTATAATCAAGGAAGGCAGACTTATTGCTCTCGACAGCGTGGAGAATCTTTCAAAGGCCGCAGCAAAACGCATCACTCTGCACGGAGTCACCAGCGTTCCTGATGGACTCGAAATACTTAAGCCGGATGTATTTGAAAACTCCATTAGTTTTCTTTTTAACGGTGACGTACAAAAGCTTCTCTCGGTCCTCAGCACCCTGCCGGTCACTGACATGACAATGACGGAACCTGATCTTGAAGAAGTATTCATGCACTACTATGAGAAAGACGGTGAGTAATATGACAGTTTACGCAAACGATATGAAAAGGAATATGAAATCACTTATAATCTGGAGCCTTTCAATCGGTGCCATGATAATGATGTGCATAGCAATGTTTCCGGGAATGAAAAATGAAACGGAGAAAATGGGAGCGATGTTTTCCAATATGGGAAGCTTCACGGAAGCCTTCGGGATGGACAAGCTGGATTTCGGTCAGCTTATGGGATTCTACGGTATCGAGTGCGGAAATACGCTCGGTATAGGCGGAGGAATGTTTGCCGCTCTTGCAGGTATAGCTGCACTGGCAAATGAGGAAAAGGATCATACTGCTGAATTTCTCCTCACTCACCCTGTTACACGCAGTTCCGTGGTTATTCAGAAACTGCTTGCCGCTCTTACGGAAGTTACAGTACTCAATGTGATCGTAACTGTTATAAGCCTCATTACAGCAGCTGCCGTAGGCGAGAGTTTTGAAATGAAGAGCTTTGTACTTATCCATCTTGCATTCTGGGTACTTCAGATGGAAATATGCTGTATAGCATTTGGTATTTCCGCTTTTATAAAACGCGGAAGTCTCGGTATAGGACTCGGTCTTGCACTTGCCATGTATTTTCTCAATCTGCTCTGCAATATGAGTGACGATGTGAAATTTCTCAAGTTCATCACACCGTATGCATATGCTGAACCGAGTAATATCATAGCTGATAAAACTATCGACGGCACACTGATGATCATCGGCGGATGCATAGCCGCAGCAGGCGCTGTTACAGCTTTTATAAAATACAACAGCAAAGATATTGCTTCATAAAAAGATTCCTTACAGATCCGCAAACTGCGTTTGATCGTAAGCATATCAGCCAACAGTAAACCAGGAATCGTTTACTGTTATTATAAAACCAACAAAAAGCACCAGCTATAGTCAACATAAAAGTTGTCAATGGCTGGTGCTTTTCATGTTAGCTTTTTATATCTGTGTCATCGTAACAGCATTATTATTCCCCAGGCTTTGTTTACATAATAACCATCTTCCTGCGGTCGTTCTATCACGATGATCTGCATACCGAGTTTCTTTGCAGCAGATATCTTCTCGGCAAATCCGCCGGCTTTTCCGCTGTCTTTCGTAACAAGGATGTCACAGCCTTCAAAGTCACAGGTGTTCTCAAATTCACTGAAAGGACCTTTTCCGATAATTATATCAGTAAATCCGCAGTTTCTGCATTTATCCGTATTCTCCGGTGAATCGTAGACCCTTATCCGGGAACGGTCCGCAAAACAGGCAAATGCCGATGCTTCCTTGCTGCCTGTAGCTATAAAGATCTTTCCTTCAGTGTTTTTTAAATAATCCACCGCCTGTCCTGCATTTTCGACATAGACCGCAGCTTCATCCCGCTTTTCCGGTTCTCTTTTTACGCGGATATAACGTCCTTCAGAATATCCGGAACGGGCGACAGCCGCCTTGATATTTGCTGTAATGTTCTCCGCATACGGATGTGTCGCATCCACAACTGCAGTATATCCGTTTCCAAGCAGTTTTACAATATCATCGATACTTTTGGTGCCGACAAGTTTGGTTAAATACGGTGATGACGGAAGAAGGTCACTGCCGTATTCAGTTGTTACGCATATGTCAGCATATATTTCCTTTGCAGCACATCTTTCTGCGATTATCCTTCCTTCAGTAGTCCCGCCGAATATGAGCAGTTTTTTCATGATATATGATCACCTTCTTCGTATAATTGATAATAACCTCTGATTAACACGATTTTCAGATGGTATATCCACCATGTTCCCATATGCTGACCGGTCTTACAGTTCATTCACCATTATAAATTCTTCTTCATTTTCATCGACGACCTTAAAGCCGGTTTTCAAATACATCCTAACCGCATAATTGGCTTTCTGAACTGCAAGCGATGCCTTTGAATATCCCTTTTCTTTCAGAAGTTCAAGCATCTTTATCATCATATGAGTGCCGTATCCTCTGCCGCGGTATTCCTTGTAAAGCGATATTGCAAACGAAGGAGTATCATCATCCACATGGCCATAGTCATTCATGATCCTCGTCCAGACAGCACCGACTATCCTGTCGTCTTCTTCACAAACGATACAGTGATCAGCTTTTCCTTTACCAAAATTCTCATAGTACAAAGCCAGTTCCGGCTGATAAATTATCTCCCTGTCCGGCGGTTCAACTCCCTCCGGAATAAATATCGCTTCATAGAGGAAATCTTTTAGTATTTCTTTTTCTTCGTTTTTTAGTAGGCGTAGTGTCATTTGTCACATCTCCTTTGCGAATAAACGGTGAACCGGACGACGTAAACGCCGTCCGGTTGATTGATAAGCACTTTTATTTTAACATATTTATTTTCATTTATCAATAGCAGTCATCAGCTCGTCAGAGGTGATGACTTCCTTTTTTAGTGTGCCGCGCTCATCATTTTTTTACGATACGAATTATTTTCCCATGCATCAAATCCTTCAAGCTGATATTTTTCCGGCATATAATCACTGATATTCACATCGAGCAAATAATTGCAGAACATAACCGCTGAATATGTAACTGTGTTATCCTTATTTTCAGGAATCATAGCATACACAAAGCCATAAGTCTCATCAGAATCCATGGCCATGAGGTCATAACCTTCCGGTTCTCCTGTTACACTATAGATTCCTTCATATTTTTCATTTCCTATTTCCGATAACCGCATGAGTTCTGTTTTGTAGTCCTCATCACTGTATTTTACCGTAAGATATACAATGATCTGAGGATCCCACGGATTGTAGCTCATGTATTTAAAATCATTTACAGTCATCTCATCTGTTATTATATCTGGAAAGATTTTTCTGTTATGCTCATTCAGAAAAAACTGCCCGTCTTTATCTTTATCCATGCAGTAGCTGTATTTTGATATATCCGTGTACACTGTCGGTTTCATAATTGTCGCTTCGTATATTACTCCGCCGAATGCCAGCAAAGTAATTACAAAAGGAAGAAGCCCGATAATTATTCCGGCAGCAATAAGGATGCGGGTCATTTTCTTCTGCTTTATATGTACCTCTTTAAGTGATCTTACCTGTGTTTCTTCAAAATCTTCCGCATCAGTTTCCGCTTCATCTGTATGCATGATCTCACTTAGAGAAGCACATTCCGGACATTCTTTCAGATGTTCCTCAACAACTTTTCTGCTTTCCTCACTGCATACGTCATCAATATAAAGCGGAAGAAGATCCTTTATCAGTTCGCATTTATACTTCATCTCTGTACCCTTCTTTCAGCATTAGTCTTGCTCTGTGGTAGGTGACCCTTGCCCAGCTTTCAGTCTTTTTATGGATAGTTCCTATTTCCTTAAAAGAAAGATTTCCAAACGTTCTCATCCAAAAAACTTCACGGTACGGATCAGCAAGATCATGCAATGCTTTGTGAATATCCATTGCCGTTTCCTTATCTGTCAGTTCTGATTCAACGTTCCCGTTATCAGAAATATTTTCATCCAATCCGACAGTTTCTAACTTTTTCTTTTTGCAGTAATTGAAATACGTATTCTTCGCTATCTGGCATATCCACGTTTTCAGACTGCAGTCGCCGCGGAAGGTATCTATCTTTTTAAGAACCCGGAAAAATGATTCCTGCGTGATTTCTTCCGCAATATCCGTACTGCCGCATAGTTCAAGCACATAAAAATAAACCTGTCTGAAATATGTCCGGTATATCTCATCGAAATTATCCGTAAGAATCATCTCCTCTCCTTTGAATTCAGACTCTTTTATTTGTCTGATATTATTTAGACAACTGAAATATTAAAACGTTACAGAAAATTTTAAGTTTTTTTACTGACATTATATTGATGTACACTCATACAGTAAAAATTCCGCATAAACGGTGAACCGGACGACGTAAAAAACGCCGTCCGGTTGATTGATGATCCGTGCTGGCGCACGGATAC
>JBGUVZ010000425.1:0-2441 GCA_045220685.1 Oscillospiraceae bacterium
GAGATTGCCCGGTATCTGAATATCTCCTGCCTGCTGATTGCAAAGATACTGCGTGAGTCATCTGACGGCTTAGATACTATACTGGAATATGCAAACAAGTATAATGAGATTGTTCATGACATTCTGATACCTAACATTTTCCATGCACTCAATTCTGTTGAAGCAGTACAGCATTCGGACGATGTAGAAATTACACTCCTGAAAGCGCCAAAAGATGCAGGCTATTATGTTTTCAGCGGTAAAGAGGGGCTTATTATCACAAAAGAACATAACAGTTTCACTCCGGCTGAAATACTCAAATCATTTCATGCTGATACGTATTGCTTTGATTCTGAACCTGAAAAAGAGTGCTTTTTACAATATATTTCGAGTCCAAAGGTCAAAGAAATCTATTTCACGGGAATGTTCACCTCAGATCAGGGAGATTTGTCCATTCAGTATTATGATCCCGAATCGGGCAGAATACGCAAGTATTATCCTGACTTCCTCGCAAAGATGACAGACGGTTCTTATCAACTTATTGAGGTCAAGGGTGATAACATGATTGACGATCCAGTGGTAAAAGCAAAACAGATTGCAGCTGAAGAGATGGCTACGGCGAGTGAAATGCACTATCTTATGTATGCGGGAAGCAGACTAATGAAAGAAAATGTTTTAAACTGCCCTAACCATTATTCGCAAGGAACAATTATCTGAGAATCAACTTTGAACCCACCGGATTCAAAGAAAATAAGAGGACTTCTGCGTATGCAAAAGTCCTCTTGTTATAGCTATTTCTGATTAAGAGCCTTTCCCAACTGCAAGAACAGATCTGCCTTATCATTGGGTAAGGTTCGGAAACACGATACCAGTTCTTTTTCACGTTCATTCAGAAAGGAAACCTCTCCGTCTTCGTTGAAAAACTCTGAGAGTGAAATCCCCATAGGTGCAAGCAAACGCTGAAGCGTTTCGATGGTTGGCTGATTTATGCCCTTTTCCAAATCGCTGATGTGTCCCTGTGAAAGACCGGATTCCTGATGCAGTTTGTAAATGCTATACCCCTTTGCTTTCCGCATCTGTTGTAACCGTGTTCCATAGTCCATTTACTCGCCACTCCTTTGCTATATCCTTAATACTATTATAATGCAATCGTTCGGATTTTATAATTCACAAGCTCCGAACTATTTACTCATCTTTTCGGATATATAACTAAAATGGCAAAAACAAACTGAGAAGGAGGTGTTCTCTTATGAAAAATAAACTACTGACTATCATTCTTTCAGTATGCTTCTCTCTTTCGTCTTGTACATTCTATAATCAGGAAACAAGTACATCTTTACAAGATGATTCGATTTTAACCTCAGAAGCTGTATCAGAAACGACAACATATACTATACAAACTACTACTTCTATCGCAGAAACATCATCGGCAACCTCTACAACCACACCCCTAATAACTGAGCCTACTCAAACAAAACCAGCAGAAGTTGTGCCTGAAAGTTCATTTTCCATAATGGAAATACTTCCATTCGATGGGATGCCCTATTGCACGGTAAACGATAATATGCCTTACTTCACAAGTGATGAGATAACAAATCATTCTTATGAGTATTACTCAAAGCTTGATTCATTAGAACGATGCGGAGTATGTATTGCCTGCATTTCGCTTGATATGATGCCAACAACCGAACGTGAAGGAATTGGCATGATCAAGCCGTCAGGCTGGCACTTGGATAAATATGATTTTGTTGACGGCAAGTACCTTTTCAATCGCTGTCATTTGATCGGTTATCAACTTACAGGAGAGAACGCTAATCTCAGCAACTTAATCACTGGCACTCGGTACATGAATATGCAAGGTATGCTGCCGTTTGAGAATAAGACTGCTGATTACATCAAGTCAACCGGAAATCATGTTATGTATCGGGTAACACCTATCTTTGAAGGTAATAACTTAGTAGCAACAGGCGTTTTGATGGAGGCATACTCCGTAGAGGATAACGGTCAAGGGCTATGCTTTAATGTATTCTGCTATAATGCTCAGCCAGGAGTTGTTATAGACTATGCAACCGGAGATAATCATCTTGACGAAAGCTCAGATGTTATTATTCTTGATCCATTTGTCGAAAACGAAGATACTCCGCCTGATGTGAAACGTGATATTCCTAATTCAGAGGATAATCAGTCGCAAACTTATATACTCAATAAGAATACAAAGAAAATCCATTATCCGTGGTGTTCATCGGTTGAAGATATGGCAGAGCATAACAAACAGGAATTCACCGGAGATATTAACGAAATGATTGAAAAGGGATATACACCATGTAAGAGGTGTAATCCAACATGATAAGCATGACAAGGAGAGAACATAATGTGTACTTGGTTCTATGCGGATTATAAACCATTATCAACTATCATTGATAAAGCACAACAACTGCCGCTGACAAGTGTCATCATGAACG
>JBGUVZ010000426.1:0-2796 GCA_045220685.1 Oscillospiraceae bacterium
AGATAACAGTGAAAATAGGGAGGTGACCTTTAATGTACAGGGTCATGATCGTGGATGATGAAAAGTCAAACAGAAGTCTGCTGAAAATGACGATCGAATGGGAACGTCTGGGACTGGAGTTCTGCGGTGAGGCGCAGGGAAGTATCGAGGCGATCAACACAATAGATGTCTTTAAACCTGATATCATGTTTGTGGATATTAAAATGCCGTATATGGACGGCATTGAACTTTCTGAAAAGATTATCAAAGAACATCCTGATATGAAAATAATCGTTCTTACGGCCATGTTTGAATTTGAATATGCCCGCAGATGCGTAGGTATAGGTGTCAGTGATTATCTTACCAAGCCGATTGTAAAGGAAGATGTAAACAAAACGCTTGAAAGGATAATCAAGGAGCTTGATGAACGAAAGCCTGAGCCTGAACCGGAGGATGACGCACTTGACAGACTGACAGCTTCAAACAGCTCAATGAATAAAATCTGTGAGTACATAAAGAAGAATTATAATAATTCCGAGCTTAATCTTACGTACGCCGCCAATACCTTCAATTTTAATCCGAGCTATCTCAGCCGCCGTTTCAAGGAAGAAACAGGAATGAGTTTTATTGACTTCCTTACGAAGTGCCGTATGGAAAGGGCACTCGAACTTGCAGGCAAGCAGGTCCAGATGTATCTGACTGCAAAGGAAGTCGGAATTCCTGATCCTAATTATTTCAGCAAATGTTTTAAAAAATATACGGGGAAGTCCTACACGGAAGTTACAAAAGAACTGCACGGATAGAAAATAATAATCTATTTACGTTCAATGTATAATAAAACGGCATATGCTGTGAACATGAGTCGCAGCATATGCCGATATTGTTTTATCTGTATGATCCGTGCTTTTCTTTGAAACGTTTTTTGTTTTCGTACATGTCATTGTCGGCACGGCGGAAGACAGCTTCAAAGTTTTCATCCTTTTCAGCGGAGTATTCAGCCATTCCGCAGGATGCTGAATAACGAGTCTGTGGAGAAACTGCGTTGTTGTCAGCGCTCTCTTCAAATGCCGTCTGAACTTTCTTTAACAGTTCATTTCGTTCTTTATAGCTTGTTCCTTCAAGAATTACAACAAATTCATCGCCGCCGACCCTGTATACCCAGAAGGTTCCGTATATCATGCATATGGTCTGGCAGCAGCCTTTGATGTAGTTGTCACCGGCGCGGTGACCATATTTGTCGTTGACCATTTTAAGATTGTTAAGGTCGATCATAACAACTGCAAATTCAGCGGATTTGTCTTCGATCTTCTTTGCAAGTATTTCGGTTTTCTGTTCGTAAGCGATCTTGTTACCGACGTTGGTAAGAGGATCGATAAATGCTTTCTGACTGATCTCACCGATTTGTGCGTCACGGTCCTTGATGTCACTTTCTGCTTTTTCAAGGCTTGTGATTATCTTCTGTTTATCCTGGCGGGCTACATACAGCCTGTTGATGTAATCAACTATGTGGGTCTGCATAGCACGTACCGTCTTGTAGATATCATAGATCTCGTCCGAGTATTTGAAGTCCATGGAAACTACATTTGCAGTTTCGTAGTTTTTGTCTTCGCCCGGATCAAATTTCTTCATCTCAGCAGTGAGCTTGTTAAGCGGTTTTACGATGAGTCTTCTTGAAAACAGCCATGCTCCTGAAAGCGCCAGAATTACAAGTATCACTGTGGAGATGATAACTATTATGAGATAGTGAACTCGTTCTGCCATGACATCGTTCATGGAGATATCACAGCCTATCTGACAAACGACATTTCCGTCTTCATCAAACACCGGTGCATATGCTGAAAGCAGCCAGCCCCATTTGCCGTGGGTGATGGTAGGTTCGATCCTTTCTTTTGGATCAACGCCGTAGAATTCCTTTTCGCGATCCTCCATATAACCTGTTGCATAATAAAGCGTTGTTTCTTCGTCATCGTCGATAAGATACATATCTACTGTTGCATCCTTATCACCGAATACTATGCAGTAAAGATAAGTTATATCATCCATGTGAGCATGGTAATTTTTTAAGAAGTCAAGATTTTTCTGATAATCGTCCCAGATGCCGGCTTTAATGAGGTACTGTTTTATCTTTTCGTCATCATCATGCTCCTCAGCAACTTCACGGACAATCTGGTATTCTTCTGATTCCGCTAATTCTCTTAGCCTTGTGTAGAAACCGGCGTCCACAAGTGATGCTACATTATCAGCTGTGTTGTAAGCAAGCCTTTTGAAATATGAGTCTATCTGTACGATGCTGACGGAATATGCAAAAAATGCAGTTCCTATTGCAACGGCAATTACTGTCAGCGTAACGGAAAGATACATTCTTGCGCTGATTGAAAATCGTTTTTTCTGTTGCTTAGCCAATTTAGCCGGTTTTGCTGTTTTTTTAGCAGACATATTAATTATGTCACCCCTGTCTTATTAAGTGAATACATTCACTTTGATCCCTAACTCTTTTCCCCCCTGATATTATATACGTAATGATGATTGTGCATGATTTATCGCATAAATATCTATATTTATTATACAATATACCGATTAAAATGTCAACTATCTGGTACGGTTTTTATACAAAAAATGCGCCTATCATTACACAGATAGGCACATTTTTTTATGTTTTGTATCAGAAATAATGTTCCGCTCCGATATTTGAAATGATATGTGAATAAATCAGTATATCATCCTCTGGCTATTTCGATAACAAATTTGTCGTCAACGATCTTTAACCTGAGGGTTTTCACATATCGGTTGCAGAAATTTTCCATTTCCTTTTTGGTG
>JBGUVZ010000427.1:0-20277 GCA_045220685.1 Oscillospiraceae bacterium
CAGGGCTTTACTGAAAAAAATCTTGGTGAACTCGTTTGCTGTTCATTTGTCGGCTTTGCAGTCGGCGGTCTGGTATCGGGATTTGCCTATGTGGTATCGCATAAGGGTATCGGCGCCGGGGACGTCAAGATGTTTGCTGTTATCGGATATTTTGCAGGTGGAATTGCTGCGGTCGACATACTCACTTATTCAACACTTTTCTGCTGCATATGTGGAATAGTGCTGCTCGTCACAAAAAAGTGCGGTAAAAAAGACAGCATACCTATGGCACCATTTGCCTATGCGGGCACAATGCTCTATATAATTGCAGGAATGTGAGGAGGACACTGTGAAAAAGATCGGAAACCTGGTTTATCCGCTGGCACTCATAATGCTCATGTCACTTGCGTGGATGAATGTGTGTACTTCAGGCGGCGAGGACGAAAAACTGTTTGATGAATACTTTTCAAATGCTCAGATGAATGAGGAAAAGCAGGCATATATCACGGCGGCTGAATGGTATGTTAAGGCCGCTGAGATAAAGCCTGATGAGGATACTTTGATTCTTGCAGCTGAAAATTTCAGAAAGTGCGATGAAAATGATATGTTTCTCCGCTGCTGCCGCAGAGCGGCGGAATGTGAGGACTGTACCGCAAAGCCGTGGGTGCTTGCAGGTCGTTATTATCTTGACAACAACAAGGCGGCGGAGGCAGCGAAGCTTCTTTCTGGAATGCCTCAGTCGTGCAGGAACGACGAGACGGAAGAGCTTTTGACCGAAGCGTCAGGACGTTTTCATACAGGCTACAGAAGCTTTACTGATGCAAAACCTTTCCACGGTGCATATTTTGCGGCGTGTGACGGTAAGCTCTGGGGACTTGCGGATGCGGATTCCCAGTTCGTTATCGCACCTGAATACAATGCGGTGGGCGCTTACGATCCGGAGGTAGACCTAGTTCCTGTCTGCAGTGAAGGTATCTGGAAATTCGTCAACGAATACGGTCAGACCAGATTTGCTCTTTCAAAGGAATACACCTATCTAGGTTCATTCGGCGACGGACTTGCCCCGTTCTGCCGTGACGGAAAATACGGCTACACCGATCTCGACTACAACGAAAGCAGCGAACGCTATGATTTTGCCGGATCATTTTCAGGTGGCATCGCTGCGGTCAAAAAAGACGGAAAGTGGTCCCTTGTGAATAAGGATCTCGTACCTGTAACGAATGAAAAATATGATGAGATCGTCGTTGACGAATACGGTTTCTGCGCACACGAAGGCATAATAGAAGTCATGAAAGACGGAAAGAAAGTCTTCCTTGACAAAAACGGCAGCGAAGTATCGGAAAAGAATCATTTTTCATGCGGTCTAGCCCCGGTATCTGCCGGATCCGGCGAAGGTTACGAAAACGAAAAAGGAGATATTGTAATAGACGCATATTTTGAAAAAACAACCCCGTTTTCATCCGACGGCTGCGCACTGGTAAAGGAAGACGACGCATGGAAGATCATCACACTTGATATTTACAGGTAACATACATCCGGCTGCCTCCGCGGCCGGATGTTTTTTAATTACATTTGTCACCTGATTTTATGACAGATGACATCTGTTATTCTGCGATTATACAGGTTATAATATAGACAAGATAAAGATCCGGGATGAAGACGTTCCGGATCCGGTGTTTTCGTAATTTCCCATGTGAATGAGGTGATCATATGTTTGACGATTTGCTGATAATTCTTATTATTATCTGGGCGGCACTTCCTCTTGTGCTTATACCGGCAGTAATAATTCTTGCGACTAAGAATTCAAAACTGAAGAAGCTGCTTGAAGGATCCGGTGTATCTGCTGATACCGGAAATGTTCCGAAAAAGGAACGCAAGCCGCTTAGCTTCAGCATCATACTCATAGTCGGTGTTATTTTCGTCATCGTGGCAGGTGTGGTTTTCGCTACATCCGGATGGCGTTATATGAGCGGTATCGCCAAGACCGTTATGCTCATGTCCATGAGCGCAGTTTTCTTTGCAGCTTGTGCAGTTTCCGAGAAAAAGCTTAAACTCGAAAAGACCGGCTTTGCATTTTTCCTTCTCGGCGGGATATTCCTTCCGGTGTCCATCCTCGGTATCGCATTCTTCAAACTTCTCGGTACAGGATTTTCGTTTGACGAGAATGCGTGCTACAGGGTATTCCTTGTAATGATCGCCGTAACTCTTGTAATTATGGCTTTTGCAGGACGCAGATACAAGGATTCAGTTCTTGTCCGCTATATATTCGCCACGATAACAGCTGCCGAATACATTGCCCTTACGTTTTCGATAACAGCTATGATCTACGGCGAAAGAACCGACAATTTCCTTCTTGCAGTTATAATGCTTACCTGCGGATATCTGGTGTTCACCATACTTCCGTCTTTCAGAACATTACCTGCTCAGATGGGATTTATCGTCACTATTAGCATGATATCGTTTGACGCATCAGAAGGCGCTCTGGCGGCAGCCGGATGTGCGCTGTTCTGCACTGTTCTTTCGATAGTTATAAACCGTAAATTATACAGCGGAACAGCTATAATTCTCTTCCCGTTTGCGGTCGGAAACTTTATACGTGTACTTACAGATGGCATAGTCGATGAACACGGCTATCATATTTACATCGCAGAAGCGGCCATAACAATGGCACTGCTTGCAGCAGTTTCATTTATCGTTACCATTCCGGCACTTAAGAAGGATCTGCCTGATTCTGATAACAGAGAAACAATGCTTTCACGTCTTGACCTGGTAAAATGCAAATGGATAGAACGCGTGATATCACCTTACATCAGCCTTGTTTTCCTCAATGTTTTCGTTGATAATGTGGATTCATATTCATATGAAAAGACCGGAGCTTTCCTTGCAGGATCGGGAGCAGTGGTTTTCCTCGTTCTTAAAGCATATCAGTTCCACGTAAACGGAAGAGAGGCTGACCGCAGCTTTGTACTTACTCTCGGATGCGTAACAACGGCGCTTGCACTGGCGCTTGCCGAACCGCCGGAGCTTATCGAAAGTCTTTACTACTGCGCACTGGCAGAACTTGCTGTTTTACCGATAATCTTCATCTGGAAAAAGCACAGATCAGCTGCAGGCGTGATAGCATATATCCAGACTATACTGGTACTTGCAGCCTATATGTTCTGTACCCTTGATATGAATCGTGAGGACGCAGTTATCAACGCTGTTATCCTTATCGGAACATGCACGCTTATGGCGATAATGTCATTCATCTTCAGATCAAAGAGATGGTTTATTCTTTCAGTCATAGCTTCACTGGTCACAGTGGCGTTCCTCACTGAAAAGATCTGGAGATTCTCATCATGGTGGATCTTCCTACTTGCAGTAGGCCTTATCTTCATCGTCTACGCTGGCGTAAATGAATACTGCAGACAGAAAGGCCAGGAAAATCCGCTGAAATCCGGCTTCAAGGCTATAAATGATAAGGTGTGGAAATGATTATTGTCAGTGGTGCGTTACGAAGATCCACACATCCTTCCTTCACAAATCAGAATTTATCCAAATATAATAAGCTGTTACCTGCGTGCTTTCATGTACGCAGGTGAAAACAGTGACAAATGTCACTCCTACATCATGACATTTGACACTTACGTAAAATCGTGCTTCTGTGATATAATACTATCAGAGGCTTAGAGAGATATATTAAAAATTTAAGAACAAAAGAAAAGAGCACAAAAAGATAAAAAGACATATTGAAAATAAATATATGCAGAACAAAAATATTATAAAGGGCGGAGAACTTTATGTTCTCCGTTTTTTTCTTGAAAAACAATAGTCAACATCGAAAGAAATACTGTTGAATGTCATATGCGAAAGATGGGTTAGGTTTTGACTTTCGTATCAATAACGTGTATAATAGTGAATGGAGGCACCCGTAATGATCAATTTTGTCTATGTACTGCTTCATGTCATTGCACTTGTGGGAATGACTACGAGTATCGTATGGCTTGCACTTCGTGCAAAAAAAGAAAAAGGCAAATATGTTTTCATGCTGTGTCAGACACTCATCATGATCTGGACGGCCTCGCAGCTGTGTGATCTTGTTGCAGTGAATGCTGAGCAGCTTTTCATAGGCTACATGATAGGAAATATAGGCGTAAACTTTATCGGTGCAGCGTGGCTGCATTTTGCTTCGCTTTACCGTCTGGAGAAAAAGCATCTGCCCGTTTGGCCGCTTTACCTTATAGGTGCGTTTCATTTTATCGCAGCGGCGACCAATCCGATACACCACCACTATTATCCTGTCTTTACAATGAAGTCGGTTACGCATGACTTCCTTTTCTACAGTAATGTATCTTATACGTACATCTGCATTCTCGCAGGTATGATAATAATTTACCGCAGATCTTTCATAGAAAAGAGATTCTCACGCAGACAGGCAATCCTTGTGGCGCTTTCGGTTATCGTGCCTACATGCCTTAATATCTCATATATCGCAGGCGCATTTCCGGACCGATTTGATCCGACACCGTTCGGCTTCGGTATCACTAGTATCTGTATTCTGCTTGCGGTGTACAAGTACGATTTCCTTGACGTAAACTACATGACATTTCCGAAGATCTTCAGGAATGTTCCTGGTGGTATCATCGTTGCTGATGCGCTTAACAATATCACCTATATCAACGATACGGCAAGGGAATATCTCGGCGAGATAAATACTGCCGTTGATATCTACACAGCGGTCTCTGATGCAGATTTCTCAGACAGAAGAAACGACAGTTTCAGTGAGGCTGAAGTAAATATCGGCACCAGAAGGCTCAATGTTAAAAGATACAATCATTTTGACGGCAAGGATGTTATGGCATCTGCTTTCATCATTACCGATGTTTCAAAATACCATGAGCTTATAGAGAAAACAAGAAAGCTCAACGCAGCCAACGAAGAGATCGCGGTTGAAAAGGAGCGCAACCGTATTGCACAGGAAGTGCATGATACGGCCGGTCACACCATGACTCTGATCAACTCGGCGGCAAATATACTTAAAATAAAATATCCTGAACTTCCTGAGGAGGCGAAGGAATATATAAACGACATCTCCCGTGAGGCCACAGCCGGCATATCCACGCTTCGAATGGCTATAAACAACATGAAGCATCAGTCGTACACCAGTATTACTGACGGAATAAAAACACTGGCTGACAGCGTCAAGGGCGTTGAATGCGAATTATGTGTACAGGGCGAAGAAACAGAAGACTATCTTTTCTGTGCAGTGGCTGTCTGCGACTCATGCCGTGAATCCATCACGAACAGTCTCAGATATTCCGGTGCTGACAGAATAGACATCGTTGTCAAATTCCTTGAGAGTTCACTCGAGGTATATATCTTTGACAATGGCTGCGGCTGCAGCGGGATACACGAAGGAAACGGACTTTCGGGTATCGTCAACCGAATAAAGGAAATCGGCGGGGTAGTTTCGTTCAAGTCCAGTGAGGGCAATGGATTTACCACTGCCATAAAGATTCCACTGGGGGAGAAAGTGTGATAAAAATTATAATTGCTGATGACCTCAGCATGCTCAGACAGGGAATACAGGTAGTCCTGGAAACCGACAGCGAGATAAAGGTCTGCGGCCTTGCATCCAACGGCAAGGAAGCGTTTGAACTCTGTAAGGAACACAATCCTGATGTAGTTCTCATGGATATGCGTATGCCTGAATTTGACGGCGCATACGGCACGCGTCTTATCAAAGAGACATATCCGTCCACAAAGGTGCTCGTGCTCACAACATTTGACGACGACGAGACAGTTGCCGAGGCAATGAGCTGCGGCGCAGACGGATACATCCTGAAGGAAATGGAAAGCGAAAAGATAATCCAGGCCGTAAAAGCTGTAAGCAGCGGCATCAACGTTTTTGGTCCGAATGTCTACACCGGTATTCAGAAGAAGATAACGGAAAGTCCGAAGCCGGAACAGAATACCGACAATGAGGCGCTGGCAGAACTTTCACCGCGCGAACGCGAAATAATGGTCCTCATCGCCGAAGGCCTCGACAACAAAAACATAGCCGCAAAGCTTTTCCTTGCCGAAGGCACAGTAAGAAACAACATTTCCCGTATGCTCGACAAACTAGGCCTAAAAGACCGCACCCAGATAGCCGTGTATGCGGTAAAGAACAATATCATATAAAAAGTTAAGGTCATCTCCGCGGAGATGACCTTTTTGCGTGGGCTAAGGCAGTTTGGGACTCTGAAATTAACGAATTTGCGGTAAAACGCTACTTTGAAATTAACGATTTTGCAGGAAAATAGCATTTTGAAATTGACGAATTCGCAGAAATACTGTATAATAAAATTAACGAATTTGCGGGAGGCGCTATTTATCGTGATTTTCAGAAGAAAAATATATGACAGACTGGTAGAGTGGAAAAATGAATCAAATGGAACTACGGCATTGATGATAGAGGGTGCAAGACGTATCGGCAAATCGACTGTAGTTGAGGAGTTTGCGAAAAATGAATATGAGAGTTATATCATTATTGATTTCTATATGGCTTCTCCTGATGTAAAAGCGTTGTTTGATGATCTTTCAGATTTGAATTACATATTCCTTCAGCTTCAGCTTCAGTATAATGTAAGTCTGCATGAGAGAAAATCTCTTATCGTTTTTGACGAGGTCCAGCTTTGTCCGAAAGCAAGGAGTGCTATCAAGGCACTTGTTAAAGATGGTAGATTTGACTATATAGAAACCGGTTCGCTAATCTCCATACGGAAGAATGTAAAAGATATACTTATTCCAAGCGAGGAACGCAAGATTACAATGTATCCGATGGACTATGAAGAGTTTCGGTGGGCTCTGGGAGATACGGTATCTGTTTCCCTGCTTAAGGAGCTGTTCCTTAAACGAATAGAAGTCGGACAGGCCTCACACAGAAAAATGATGAGGAATTTCCGGTTGTATATGCTTGTCGGTGGAATGCCACAGGCGGTCTCATGCTATGTTCAGACTAATGACTTAAGTAGAGTGGATTCAGTCAAGAGGGATATTCTGTCGCTTTATGAGGATGATATGCGTAAAATCGATCCTACAGGTAAACTTTCACTTTTGTTTGATGCAATCCCTTCTCAGCTTATGAGCAATGCATCACGGTTTCAGGTCTCAAGCGTTCTTGTGGGTAACCGGGCAAATGATGTGCTCGAATCCATTGCCGAACTTGCAGCTTCCAGAACAGTTCTTGTATCATATCACGCAAACGATCCGAATGCAGGTATGTCTGGAAATAAGGATCTTGCGAAATTTAAGATGTTTGTAGCTGATACAGGACTTTTTACAACGCTGGCGTTTAAGGACAGGGCTTTTACGGATAACGATATTTACGGAAGGCTTTTGGGAGATAGTCTTCAGGCTAATTTGGGTTATCTTTATGAAAATATAGTAGCTCAGACACTGGTTGCAAATGGTCACGAACTGTACTATCATACATTTCTGAACGAGAAGTCCAAGCATAATTATGAAGTGGATTTTCTTATTTCTGAAAAGAATAAGGTGTGTCCGATAGAGGTAAAGAGTTCTGGATACAAAACACATCCGTCAATCGATGCATTTTATTCGAAATATTCGTCCAGAATACTTCACAGATATCTTCTCCATACGAAAGATTATCAGAAGGATCAGGATATGGAATGCTTTCCGGTCTATATGACGCAGTTCCTGTAAACTATAGAAAAGGTAGTAATCATCCCTTCGGGACGATCACTGCTATTTATAATCCGGCTGCACTTGCAGCCGGATGTTTTATGTGTTTCAATGCAGTTGATCTTTAACTTTCAGAACAGCTGCACCACCGGAAAATCCGCCTTTTTTCCAAAAATCTTCGTTAAGTTCCTTATCAAACAGCGGCGGGTTATGAGATGCGATGTAAACCGTTCCGTCATCTGTGATCTTGGAAATGATCACTACATGGTGAATGTTTGCCGGACTCTGGTAGATCACATCTCCGGTCTGTATATTATGTTCTCTGACGATATCACAGAATTCTTCAAAAGAAGCGGCATCATATCTTTCTTCATAGAAATGTTCTGTTCCGTATTTTATCTGATCTCCGGCACATGACCACGTGAGCGACCAGCAGTAATCCATGTCAGTGTAATCATTTGCATTGCCGATACCAAAACTTCCGGAAATGAATCTCTGTGCGGATGTGAACACCTTATCCGTAAGCTTTTTGATATACGGGACCGAATCACTGTATCTGCGCATATACCACTGGTCTGTCATTTCAAAGCCGCCTGCATATAGACATTGTGAAACGAAATTAGCGCAGTTGGTAGCATTGTCTCCGTTTGACGGTGAAAGATATCTGTAGGTTCCGTTCTGAAGCTCATTTACAGCGCTTTCAGCATATTTTCGTACTTTTTCACGAGCGTAGAAATGCTTATCTGTATCAGATGCTACAATAAGTTCTTCATGTACATTATTGGTTTCAAATTTCGCCTCTGCTGTTGCCAGTATGAAAAATCCTGAAATGGCAGCGACAATTGTTATGAAAAATATTATAGTTAGTTTTTTCTTGATTTTCCTTTGTCCTTGAATAATTAGAATTTGGATTATTATAATTTAGATTATAATATATTTCAGTCTGGATTTGCAATAAGAAAATTTAAAAGTATATATAGTATTCCTCACGGAAATGTGGTATAATAACTATATCTGCGGAAAAATCCGCATTTCTTCGAATATGAATACTTTAAAAGGGTGAATCAGAAACCATGATATATTTTGATAACGCTGCAACCACAAAGCCGGCAAAGGCCGTGGTTGAAACGGTGTGCAGATGCCTTGAGGATAACTTCGGAAATCCGTCATCGCTGCATGCGCTGGGACTGAAAGCCGAGCAGTCTATGTCTGCTTCGCGAAAAGCTGTGGCAGATGCTCTCGGAGTTCCGGCTGAGACGGTGTATTTCACATCCGGAGCTACTGAAAGCAGCAATCTTGCAGTCCGCGGTGCTGCAGGAACATACGGCAGGAGAAAGAAGAAGGTCATCACCACAACGGTGGAACATTCTTCTGTAAAGGAAGCCTTTAACCGTCTGGAAGAGGAAGGCTTCGAGGTCGTAAGGATAAGCCCGCGCGACGGAGCATTTGATCCTGCGGATTTCATAAGAGCAGCCGATGAAAACACATGTCTTATAAGCATGATGCTTGTAAACAACGAGACCGGTACGATTCTTCCTGTAAAGAAGGTGTTTACAGAAATAAAGCGCAGATTCCCGGATATCATCACTCACTGCGATGCAGTTCAGGCATTTATGAAGATACCGGTAAAGGCAAACGACCTTAAGGCAGATCTCATTTCAATGAGTGCCCACAAGATCTACGGCCCGAAGGGCGTCGGTGCTCTTTATGTTAAGAAGGGTACAAGACTTGTAAAGCAGAACCTTGGCGGCAAGCAGGAGAACAACATGCGTGGCGGTACGGAAGCAGTTCCGCTTATCGCAGGCTTTGGCGAGGCTGTCCAGGGACTTAAAGATAATTTTGCTGAAAGAACAGAGAAACTCGAGACTCTCAGAAAATATTTTACTGAAAAGATCAGCGCGATGGACGGCGTAGTGCTTAACTCCCGCGAAGATGCTGTACCATATATAGTGAACATCTCGGTAAAGGGCATACGTTCCGAGATCATCCTTCATTTCGTGGAGGAAAAGGAAATCTACATTTCCAGCGGATCTGCCTGCTCGAAGGGAGCAAAGAGCGGCGTTCTCGGTGAATTCGGCATCCGGCCGGAACTCGAAGACAGCGCCTTACGTATCAGCTTCAGCCACGAAAATACAACTGAAGAGATAGATGAATTCATAAATGCACTTGAAGAAGCACAGAAACGTCTGAAAAGATAAAATTCCAGAAGCTTCTGGAGACTGCGGAATCATTTGAAAGATCAGCAGTGACCGTAACAAAGTCGATTAACAGAGAAGTACACATTATAAAGGAGTATTCCGGATGAAAGAACTCATTCTCGCCAAATACGGCGAAATCGCCCTCAAGGGGCTAAACAAGAACTCATTTGAAAATCTTCTTATCAAGAATATGAAAAGAAGACTTGATCCGCTTGGAAAGTTTCACGTTACGAAGATGCAGTCCACTATATATGTGGAATCTGAAGACGGAAGCGTTGATGCGGATACTATCCTTGAAAAGCTGAAAACAGTTTTCGGTATCGCAGCACTCTGCAAGGCAGGCGTAATGGAAAAGGATTTCGAAAAGATCGTGGAAGGTACATTTGAATACCTTGAAGATGTTCTTACTTATGCACGTACATTTAAAGTTGAGGCCAAGCGTGCCGACAAGCACTTCCCGATGAAATCCCCTGAGATCTGCATGGAACTCGGCGGAAGAATACTTGAAAAGTTCCCGCACCTTACAGTTGATGTAAAGAATCCTGACGTAACAGTTACAGTCGAGATCCGCGATACAAACGCATATGTTCATGCAGTAAGAATTCCTGGCGCAGGCGGCCTTCCGGTTGGAAGCTCAGGAAATGCAATGCTTCTCATCTCAGGCGGCATAGACAGCCCTGTAGCAGGCTACATGATGGCCAAGCGCGGAATACATGTAAGTTCTGTTCACTTCATCAGCCCGCCGTACACATCCGAGCGTGCCCGTATCAAGGTAGAGCAGCTCTGCGAGAAGATCACCGCCTACTGCGGTGACATGGCGTTCTTCTGTGTACCGTTCACTGAGATACAGGAGGCTATCAAGGACAACTGCCCTGAGGAGTACTTTACTATTATAATGCGCCGTCTCATGATGGAAATAGCACAGCGCCTCTGCGAACGTGAGAAGTGCCAGGCTCTTATTACGGGCGAAAGTGTTGGTCAGGTAGCCAGCCAGACTCTCAGTGCCATTGCGTGTACCGATGCTGTATGCCGCATGCCGGTGTTCAGACCGCTTATCGGAATGGACAAGACTGAAATTATTGAAATTTCGAGAAAAATAGACACCTTTGACATTTCAATACAGCCTTACGAGGACTGCTGTACAGTATTCACACCAAAGCACCCTAAGACAAAACCAACAGTTGAAGAGATTGAAAAAGCACAGAATTCGTTTGATTTTTCAAAAATGGTAGAAAAGGCTGTAGCAGAAACTGAGATCAAGATCATCAGACACTGAGTTTTGTTCACACCTTATTAATAAAATATACTGATTTCGTTCATCTATATTGCGCACGTTCGATATAAATAAAGATGGATGTTCATAAAAGTTTGTGAAAATGCTAAAGATTCAGCTCGAAAACTTGACAAAGGACTTATCAGAATGATAAAATGAGTATCACTGAACGAAAACACAAGGAAAGTACTGAGTGATTTGTTGATCAGTACAGGGGTGCAGGACGAAGTTCCACAGACTACCAACCCCGCAGTACCGACGCTTTTCGTAAGGTGATGATCATAAGGAAACGGGATTTGTCACAGGATTCAGAGCGATTGGCTTACAGGAGAGATACAAAATGAGCAGATCAGCTGTTCAGACTAATCAGCAGAAGAAATTTTCCTATGGTGATGTCTTAAGAAATATATTCCCGTGGAAAGGTGATCCTGTCAGGGAAGTGATCAGAAAGATAGTATTCCTGATAGCGATAATCGTTTTCGGCGTATGCGCCTTTCTGATATTTAATTTTTACTATGAGAACTTCAAGAGCAGGCATCTCTATAACGAGATAGCAAAGGAAGTACCTATGCTCGAGGATCTCGCTGATGAAACAGAAGAACCGACGCTCGTTGACGAGCAGATGCTTCCTTACATGGAAACACTCGTTGCCATGAATCCGGATATCGTCGGATACATCCAGATACCGGACAAAAACGGAAGCTGCAAAGACAGCGGTGTTGATTATCCTATAGTGCAGAAACGCGATGAATGGGAAAAGGACTTCTACCTTGACCATAATTTCCGCGGTGAACCTGCAAATGCGGGTACTCTTTATCTTGACTACAGAAATGTACTTTCATCAAGAGAACGTTCCGGCAATCTCATCATCTACGGACACGAGATGATAGACGGAAGCATGTTCGGAAAGCTCAAGAACTATGTGGTTGACTCATACTTCTACGAGAGCCATCCGCTTGTACTTCTTTCATCAAGATATGAAGTATCAACATACAAGATCTTCGGCTATTACTACGCAGACGGCGGTGCCGGAGAATGCGACTTCTACTACACTGACAAGACCGATTTCGGGTCAGCAGATGAATTCTACGAATATGTCAACCAGATCAAGATGCGTGCATGGGCAACCAACGGCGTTGATGTAAAATACGGCGACGAGCTCCTCACACTTTCGACCTGTGCGACAGATGCGTACAAGGATGCACGTTTTGTTGTTGCTGCCAGAAAGGTAAGACCGGGCGAGGACAAGTATGCCGGCACCGAGTCAAGCACAACACGCGACAATCCTCTCATGCCTCGTGAATGGTATAAGGCCAGGGGCGAGGAACCTCATTTCGACGACACAGATTTTGTGCCTTATGGATAAGAAAGGCAGACTTCTATTTATGGATAAAAAGAAGAAAACTATTATTGCTGTAAGCGCGGCGGCAGTTGCCTTTGCGGTCACAGCAGGAGTAATTTTTCTGAACAATCACAAGGAACCGGAGATCGAGGTAACTCCTGATGTCACAGAAGCTACTACAAGTGCTCCGGTAACACAGCCGGTCACTGAAGCAGAGACCGAGCCTGTAACAACATATGAGCCGTTTTCAAACGGACTTTGTCTGAAAGCTCAGGAATATCACGGATACAACTCCGATACAGTGGGCTGGATAAGAATAAGCGGCACAGTCATCGACTACCCGATAACACAGACAGGCGACAACGACTACTACATCGACAAGGACTTCTACGGAAATCCTGATCCTGCCGGCTGGGTGTTCATGGATTACCGCTGCGGTATCCGTTCCGATTATTTTACGGACAACACTCTTCTTTACGGTCACAACATGGCCTCAGGCGTAATGTTCAGCGACCTCAAGAACTATGAAAGATATGCTGACTTCTATGAACGAAATCCTATTGTGGAAGTAAGTTCACTGACGACAGATTATCAGTATAAAATCTTTGCGTTTATGCCTTGTAACGGTGTTCACGGTTCAGACTTCGAGTTCTGGAACTACATCTTCTTCTCAAGAGAAAAGGAACCGGACTGGACTTTAAGAGAATATCTTTCCAAGATAGACGCTAAATCACTTATCACGACCAATGTTGATCTTCGCGAAGATGACAAATATCTCGCACTGTCAACATGTTACGGCGGAGATACATCTGATCCGACCCGTTTTGTCGTTCTGGCAAGAATGGTCAGACCTGGTGAAGATCCGTACGAAGGTACAACAGGTAGCGTAAGACGTTACTGATACCTCAGGAAACGCTGATTTATTCATAAATCAGCTGAATCAATGTTTCCATTACGGTAAGTGAAATTTATAAACCTTAAAAAGGTTCGAAATGGAGTTTTTATGAAAGAACAATTACCACTAAAGCGAATATTTATCGGGCTTGTGGCAAGTGTGACAGCAGGTGTTGCTGTGACAGCGGCAGGTGCGGTAGATAACACGGTACTGGTTCGTCCTGAAAAGGCTTCAGTTCCTTACATTGTAAAGAGCGAAGCTGCAGAAGACAACACATACAGTGCCGAAGCCTCAGTTGTAGCGCTCAATCATGAAGAAACTAACAACAGCATAACAAAGCTAACAGATCTTACTACAGTTTCATCGAGTGCATTCAAAGCAGAAGCGGAAGAAGCCGATTTACCAGCGGTAACAGAAGCTACAGCTGCAGAGGAGTCACAGGGAGAATACGAAGCGGAAGAATGGTGGAAAGCCGATCTTACCGACTACAATGAAAATCTCGAGAAGGAAGACCTTGTTCCGACTACAACAGCAGTCGAAGTAACAGAGTCTGAAACGACAGATAACGAAGCAGACGAAAGCTATGATGAAGGGGACGAACAGATCACAGAGCAGTACTCATCTGATCCTACAGTCATCAGAGAAGCTTCAGACTGCTCACAGTCAGGTGTTTCAGTAGGCGCAGCGGAAATAAGACTTCCGGCTGAACTTTCACCGAACACAGTATATTTTACAAGCTACGGATACGGACACGGCATAGGAATGAGCCAGAACGGTGCAAACTACTATGCAAAGTACGGTGGTTACGATTATCTTCAGATACTCGGCCACTACTATCCGGGAACATCTGTTCAGTATAATCCGGGCGCAGAATATGAAACAATTACAGTACGAGGAGTTTCAGGAAGCGTTGTTGACATCATCTCAATGGTGTGCAATGCGGAAATAGGCTCTTCATTTGAAACAGAAGCCATAAAGGCACAGGCAGTAGCTGCTTACACTTTTGTTAAGCATGCAGGCGGCAGCACAAGCGGCATGGCTATCAAGGCTGGTCCTGACCAGAAGATAGTTGATGCAGTTAAGTCAGTTCTCGGTCAGGCAGTTTACTATGACGGAGACTATGCACTTACAATGTTCTGTGCATCAAGCGGCGGCGCAACAGCATCCAATAAGGATATCATTATCGACGACGTTCCTTATTTAAGATCAGTCGTTTCTGAATATGACGCACAGTACGATCCTCACTACGGCGAAATGTCATCCATGAGCGTTGACACACTCCGATACAGAATCCAGAATGCTTACGGAATATACCTTTCATCGGCATACAGCCAGTGGATACAGCCTGTAATAGGCGACGGCGGATATGTTTCAAGAGTTTGCATAGACGGCCAGAAAACCGTAAATGGCTACGATTTTGCAAGAGTTATCGGACTCAGAACTCCAAAGTTCTCAGTTTACTGTAACTAAGTAAAGGAAATACAGAAGATCAGCTTTTCTGAAACTGAATTTCAGTTTTCAGAAAGGCTTTTTCTATTTGTGATTGTATGGTATAATTATTATAAATAAAGCATTGGGGCGCAGGGCGTAGTCCTGCTTCTCTGTATCATCACCGGCGTCGCCGGTGATGAAGATATATGACTGGGGAACGGGGCGAAGCCCCGTGCTCCCCTCTCTCCGTCACTCCGGCGAAGCCGGAGTGACGACATGAACAAGGGGGTATAACTATGAATATGTACGAAATCATTTTAAAGTCAAAACACGGAGAAAAACTTTCTGACGAGGAGATAAAGTGGCTTGTAAAGGGCTACGTGGACGGAACGATCCCTGATTATCAGGTATCAGCCTGGCTTATGGCTGTAAATTTAAATTCCATGTCAGATGAGGAAACTCTCTGCCTCACCATGGCGATGAAAGATTCAGGCGGAACGGTAGATCTTTCAGGAATAGACGGAGTAACTGTGGACAAGCACAGCACCGGCGGCGTCGGCGACAAAACCAGCCTTATAATCGGACCTATAGCCGCAGCCTGTGGAGTAAGAGTCCCTAAGATGTCCGGCAAGGGACTGGGACATACAGGCGGAACTATAGACAAACTTGAGAGTATTCCGGGATGCAGTACACATCTTGAATTTGATGACTTTATCGCTCTTGTAAACAGTACCGGTTTTTCAATCGTATCACAGAGCGGAGACCTTGTACCAGCTGATAAGAAACTGTACGCTCTCAGAGACGCTACAGCGACCGTGGACAGCATTCCGCTTATCTGTTCGAGTATCATGAGCAAGAAACTTGCAATGGGCGCTGACTGCATCCTGCTCGACGTCAAGACCGGCAGCGGTGCTTTTATGAAAACACCTGAAGATGCTGAAAAACTAGCATCACTCATGGTGCGTACAGGTGTAAATGCAGGAAAGAAGTGCATGGCTGTAATAACCGATATGGATATACCTCTCGGAAAAGCTGTCGGTAATACCCTCGAAGTAATTGAAGCCGTCGAAGTTCTTAAGGGCAATGCTAAGGGAAGACTTTACGACCTGTGCATTGAACTTGCGGCAGACATGATCATGATGGCAGGAAAGGGTACAAAGGAAGAGTGCGTAAAACTTGCTGAAGAAGCAGTTTCATCCGGCAGAGCGCTTGATGTATTTGCCCGTTCGATAGCAGGACAGGGCGGAGACGTTTCATTCATCGACAACTACGATTTCCTCGGAAAAGCAACAACAGAATACGAAGTCCTCAGCCCGTCTGACGGTTACATAACTGGCATCAACAGCGAAGAAATAGGCCTTGTTTCCCTCGGCCTCGGAGCAGGAAGAAAGACCAAGGAAAGCTCCATCGACTACACCGCCGGCGTCATCCTCGAAAAAGAATACGGCGACTTAGTTAAAAAAGGTGACAAACTCTTCACCCTCTACACCTCCGGAAAGTGCGACCTCAAAGCACTGGCAGACAAAGCTATCGCAGCAGTAACATTCTCATCTGAAGAACCACCTCATCGCGACTGTGTAATAAAAGTTGTAGGTTGATAAGCAAGCCTATGTTTTAAGGGGTACGGGGCGAAGCCCCGCCCTCCCTCTCCGTCAATCCTGCGAAGCAGGATTGACGATATAATTTTACGCAAAATATATTGACATTGACTTAAAAAAAGTTTAAAATTATATTTAAGGATTTTATAATTAACCAGATCCCAATCTGGTAATCAAATATAACTACAGGAGGATGAAAAAATGGGATTTTTAGAAAAAGTAGGCGGATTTGCAGGCAAAGCAGGAGAAAAGATCACTAAGGCAGCTTCAGGTGCAGCTGACAAGTCTAAGCTCCTTGCAGAAAAGGCAAAGCTCAAGAGCCACATCAGCACAGAAAATTCAAACATCAGCAAGGCTTACACAGAACTCGGAAAGAAGTATTTCGAAGTTTTCGGACAGGACCCTGCTGAAGATTTTGCTGAAATAGTAGGAAAGATCAATGACGCTAACGCACACATCGCTGAACTTCAGCAGCAGCTCGCAGCTCTCGATGTTGAAACAACATGTCCTAAGTGCGGCGCTTCTATCAAGAAGGATCAGCAGTTCTGCCAGTCATGCGGAGCTAAGATGGAAAGCTTTGTTGACGTAGAACCGGAAGACCTCGAAGTTGTTGTTGAAGATGCAGTTGAAGAGGCAAAGGAAGATACAGAGATCTGATAAAAGATTATGTTTCTCCTGCACTTGACAGTGGGAGATAAATGTGATAAACTTGACTACAGTATGAGCTTCAGGGTAGTGTGTAATTCATGACCGGCGGTAAAGTCCGCTAACCTCATTAAGAGGCCGATCCGGTGCAATTCCGGAACCGACGGTAAAGTCCGGATGAAAGAAGCGGCAGTTGTCGTGTGGCGTAAGGTCACAGATTTGCATAGTTTTTCAAAGTACCCTGAATACTCAGGGTACTTTTATTTTTTTAGAAAAGAGTGTTTGCATTGTCGAATCATGAAAAATATATGAGAATGGCGGTGGAACTGGCTAAGGGCGGTATCGGTTTCGTTTCTCCGAATCCTCTTGTGGGCGCTGTCATAGTAAAGAACGGCCGTGTTATCGGCTGTGGTTATCACCGTAAATACGGCGAGCTGCATGCTGAAAGAAATGCCTTTGCAACCTGTACCGAAAGTGCTGAAGGTGCCGATCTTTACGTTACACTTGAACCATGCTGCCATTACGGAAAGACACCGCCGTGTACTGACGCAGTTATCGAAAACGGTATCAAGCGTGTTTTCATAGGATCCAGCGACCCTAATCCGAAGGTATCCGGAAAAGGTGCGGCAATACTCCGCAAGCATGGCATAGAAGTCTGCGAAGGCGTGCTTCGTGAAGAATGCGACGCGCTCAACGATATCTTCTTCCACTACATCACAAACGGTACTCCGTACGTGATCCTTAAGTATGCAATGACCGCAGACGGAAAAACTGCTACCCATACAGGTGCGTCAAAATGGATAACATCTGAAGAATCCCGTGCACATGTTCAGGAGACAAGAAAACGTGTTTCTGCTGTTATGGCTGGAATAGGAACAGTGCTTGCGGACGACCCGCTTCTGACCTGCAGACTTGAAGATCCGGGCGTACATTCAAGGATCATCTGTGACAGTGGCCTCCGCATACCGGCAGACTGTCAGATAATGAAAACAGCATCCTCTGTTCCAACTTACATTGCCACCGTAAGCGACGATCCCGAAAAGAAGGAAGTTCTCGAAAAACTGGGAGCGACCATAGTAAAAACTCCATCCGAAGACGGAAGAGTAGATCTTGTCTGGCTCATGAAGCATCTTGCATCTGAATACAATATCGACAGCATCCTCCTTGAAGGCGGTGCTGAACTGGCGTGCAGTGCTCTTGAAGCCGGTATTGTAAATAAGCTTCAGGTGTACATCGCCCCGAAGATATTCGGCGGAGCAAGTGCCAAGTCTGCCGTAGGAGGAATCGGCGTGGATTACCCGGACAAGGCATATATGCTTTCTGACCCTGTCATCAGCACAATAGGTGATGACATTCTTATAGAATACAAGGTCGGAGGTGAATAGTTTGTTTACTGGAATAATCGAAGAAAAGGGAACGGTCGCTTCAGTAAAGAAAGGAACAGTTTCCTCAAGGATCACCTTCCGCGCCTCCGTTATTCTTGAAGATATACACGAGGGTGACAGCATAGCTGTAAACGGCGTATGTCTTACAGCTACTGATATTGCTTCTGACACTTTTACAGCCGACGTCATGGCAGAGACCATGAGAAGAAGTTCTCTTGGCTCACTCAAGACAGGTGATCACGTCAACATGGAACGTGCAATGCTCTGCGGCGGCCGGTTCGGTGGCCATATCGTTTCCGGCCACATAGACGGCACCGGTACGATTGAATCCATGAAACGAGAAGAAAATGCAGTCTGGGTCAAAATATCTGCTGACAGTTCACTTCTCCGTTACATAGTAGAAAAAGGTTCCGTAGCACTTGATGGCATCAGCCTCACAGTAGCTGCCGTTACAGATAAAAATTTCAGTGTCTCCATAATCCCCCACACAGGATCCGAGACCACACTGCTCTCAAAAAAGCCGGGCGACCGGATAAATATCGAGTGCGATATGATAGGAAAATATGTAGAAAAACTTTTAGGACTAAACCACAATGAAACCACAAACAGAGTTGACAACAAATCCGGCATAACCGCGGAATTGCTAGCTCGAAACGGTTTCATGTGATGGTTGTAAACCGCTTTTTCATAATTAAAAATCCGGTTTACAACCCTGCGAATTCAACCACTTGCAACTTATCTTTTTGAGAAAGATTACCTCATATTGGAGACGTAAGCCCGTTAGCCCCCTCCCCGCTGGGGAGGGGGCTGGGGGTAGGGCCAAGAGGTGATTCTTAACCTTTGAATTTATTAATGAAAGGAAAAATAAATTAAATGTTTAACTACAATACTATCGACGAAGCCCTCGATGAACTCCGTGCCGGACGAATAATCCTCGTTACCGACGACGATGACAGAGAAAACGAAGGCGACTTTATCTGTGCAGCCCAGTTTGCCACTCAGGCTAACGTAAATTTCATGGCTACCCACGGCAAAGGCCTTATCTGCATGCCAATGAGCAGCGAATACACCGCAAAACTCGGCCTTTCCCAGATGGTAAAGAACAATACCGACAATCACTGTACAGCCTTCACAGTTTCCATCGACCATAAAGATACAACAACAGGCATCTCAGCAGCAGAACGTTCCATAACAGCAATGAAGTGTACCGATGACGATGCCAGACCGCAGGACTTCAGAAGACCGGGCCACATGTTCCCTCTTGAAGCAAGACCGGGCGGTGTTCTCGAAAGAAACGGACATACTGAAGCAACAGTCGATCTTCTCAGACTTGCCGGTCTCAAACAGGTAGGTCTCTGCTGCGAGATCATGGCCGAAGACGGAACCATGCTCCGTCAGGAAGGACTTAAGAAACTTGCTGAAGAGTACAATATAAAATTCATCACAATAGCAGACCTGCAGGCATACCGTAAACGCTGTGACATTTTCATGGAGCATATTTCGGAAGCCAAGCTCCCGACAAAGTACGGCGATTTCAACATTCACGGCTTCATGAACAGCATCAACGGCGAACATCACGTGGCACTTGTAATGGGCGACTGTTCAGACGGCGCTCCGGTACTCTGCCGTGTTCATTCCGAATGCCTTACCGGCGACGTTTTCGGTTCTAAACGCTGCGACTGCGGTCAGCAGCTTGAAGCGGCAATGAAAATGGTAGCTGAAGAAGGCAGAGGCATCATTCTCTATCTCCGTCAGGAGGGACGAGGAATCGGTCTTATCAACAAAATAAAAGCCTACGCACTTCAGGAACAGGGCCTTGATACGGTAGATGCAAACATCCGCCTCGGTTTCCCTGCTGAC